>NZ_CP116619.1:4890923-5160211 GCF_030409055.1 Trichocoleus desertorum NBK24
GGATTGCAATACGAGCGCGGTGGCCCTGCAAAGGGATGGCACTACGAACTAGAGCTGCAACCCGATAGCGAAGCGTGGCAACCTGACTGGCTCGAATGTGCTCGTGAAGCGGATCTAGAAGCCGTTGAAACCGCAAGCTGTTCCTGTGAGTTCGTCCCTGCGGCTCTGCCTCTGTCGCGTGACGCTCGGATTCAAGCCGTGCTCTCTAGTATCTGTCGCACCCTGCACCAACCGCTCGAACCTGTCGAATACTGCCAGCGCTGGGTGTTCCATCCTCTACACCTCCAGAACTACAAGCAAGCCTGCGATCAAGCTCTGGCTCAGGCTTGTGGCTTGCTGCCGACCGAGGTGCAGTTGTGGGGTAAGGAATGGCGCAAACGTCCCAACTATGTGCCCTTCCTGCTACGGCTTGCTGATACCGTCAAGCGCTCTCAAGCTTTGGGTGTCTGTGCCTCTAAGTTCAAGAACCAAACCCCAGAGCTAACCCTCCCCTTGCCTGGGGGCATCCCTCGCCCCCGCTTCCACTTCTGGCAGCAAGTCAGAATCAACGACGAGTGGAGCGAGTGCGGGGTGATTGTCGGCATGGAGTATCAGAACGGCTGGTGGTACTCCATCGAACTAGACCAAGCTACGCCTCACAAGTTCATTGAACCCGTGCGTCACAGCTTTGAGACGGAGGTGCAGCCCCGATGAGCACTGCTAGCCCTAACCTGACTTACCTCAAGCTCTGCAAAGAGTACGTCCAAATCACCCAGCGCAACTACTGCGCGGCTAAAATTCTCGCCATCATCGAGGGCTGGCAGCAGTGGAAAGCCAAGCACAAGCTTGACGACTGGGTGAGGCTGACGCTAGAGCAAATTCGAGAGCATCTATTTGAGGAGTACAGCATCGAAACCATTCGCCAAGCCCTCGCCAAGCTGACCAATAAACTGCAACTCCTCAAACGGCGCAACAACCCCAAAGCGAAGTATGACCGAGCCTACCAATACCAACTCAACCGAGAGGCCATTGAACAAGCTCTAGCCCAAAAACAGGCTAAAACCCTGACTCCGTCTCATTTCACAAATCTAGGAGATGATGACCCTGATTCTGGGAGTTCATTTCCTAGTTCAGAGGTCATCATCTCCAAAACGAGTAGTGATCCTATAGAAATAGATTCCACTCTAAATACCTCAATAAACACCACAACAACGGAGCCGCCCACCCTCCCTGTTGTTGTGGATGAGGTGAAAGTTTCCGAGCCAGCAAGCGCCACTCTGCCTGTCGAACCTTCCCCCGTTCTAAAAGCATCTGGGTTAGAAGTGGAACAGGTTGCAGAAGACGACTATTCCGCCGCTGCTCACGAAGCAATTTTTGAAAAAATTGAGCAAGCGGGATTTCCGCTGACTTCGCCTTTGAAAGCTGAGGTTTTAGCCGCTCCATTGAGCGTGGTCAGCGATGCCTTAGCTGCTGCCGTTGAGTATCGAGACAGGCATGAAGTGAGGAATCCGATCGGCTTACTCAGGGACGCAATTAGTCAATGCTGGAAACTAGGAGGCAGTGAGCATCCGAAAGCAACCAAGGCCGCAGAACCAGGCTTCAAAGAATGGTTTGACCTGGCTCATCGGTTGAGGTTGGTGACTGCTAGCCAACTGATTGGGGGTGAACAGTACATCTTGACTAACGATGACGAGTGGGAGCCTTGGGACTTCTTAGCAGCGGCGTTCCCGATCGCGCGATTGAAGCAGATGCTGGTTTAATAGTGGGGCTGACTAACAGTTCGGGTTAATGGCTTCAAAACCATTTTGTGTAACCTAAGCCGTTTCGATCTCCGCTACACCCAAATTGTTGTACGGCATGAATTAAACAGTGCGGGTGGGGGGAATCGAACCCCCTTTAGCATTGGTCTTGGTAAGGAACCTTTTCCATAACTCACGTTGCTCTCAGCGCACTTGGGAGTCACCAGACCTCCGCAGCAATGCTACCCCGCATGAACCGCTAATCGTATAGATAACAGGTGCAGTCATAAGCTTCTCCTTAATGTTCATAAAGAAAGGAAACAATTCATGCACTGTTGAGCAACCCTTGAGTACTTCTAAAAGCACCCATATCACCAAGGCTTTGGGAAGGCTTGAGCGCCAGCTACCCACGTAATTTGCTAATCATACCAAGCAAGAGCCCAAGCGATCGCCCCCTTCAACTTTTCCCCAATTTGGGAACGCAACCAAGCTAGAGAATCTGAGCGATCGCCCCAGTTGTGCAGACTTTGAACATCGCCTGGAACGCAATGTTTACCGCAATGATGACGAGTGGGAGCCTTGGGGTTTCCTGGCTGCTGCGTTTCCCGTAACGCGATTGAGGCAGATGCTGAGTTAGCTTAGAAGCTTACAGGCAATCTCGCAAACGATCGCATTTTTGAGGGCATCTCATGACACTAGATGACGCTAGAAACTTAGCAATTATTGCTGGCACATTTATTGCGGCTTGCACCTTAGTTAAAGCGGTTCGTGAGTACGCGCGTGATAACGCTCAAAAACGTGCTGAGCAATACTCTGAACTTCGTAAGCAGTTCAAGGAAAATGAGCGCTTTCAAGAGCTACTTGAGAAGCTGGATAAGGATGACCCATCACTTGAAGGTTTGCCTTACGCCGAGAAGACGGATTTCCTTGGTTTCTATGAAGATATTGCTCTTGCAGTGAACTCAGGTTTACTCAAGAAGGAAGTAGTGCATTATATGTTTGGCTATTACGCAATCCGATGCTGGAAGAGTCAGAACTTTTGGAGCAATCTTGAACGGAATAGTCACTACTGGGCGCTTTTTAAGCATTTCGCGCTGGAAATGATAGCTGTTGAAGAAAAATTTAAAGTTGAACCTCCTCAAGTGAAGAGCTTTCGATTTTAAGAGAAGTAACTGGCTATTAGTTGGCTCCTCGTCACGGCGATCGCCTCTCCAACCCCTGCCCCAAAACCCGATCGCCCTACCCAGCACTCAGCCCAAAATCAGAAATTTTCTGACTCTCAAAGCTTGGCCTGGGGTTTGTGTTACTAAAGCGATCGCGCCTCAGCCCTTCATCAAGCGATCGCGCCTCAGCCCTTCATCAAGCGATCGCCCCTGCAACTTTTCCCCAATTGGGGAATGCAACCAAGCTGCTGGGTCAACGCGATCGCCATTAACTCACCGCCACCTTCTAATGTGGAAAGAAGGCAGCAGGGGAGACATGAAAGAATTCTGCCAGCCCTTGAATGTGGCGAGCCGTCAAATTGCGCTGACCGCTAAGGACAGCGGACACAATAGATTCTGTCTTGAAGATAGGTACTAAGTCCTTCTGGCGAAGGTCAAGCTCTTCTATCAGTACTTTGAGCAACTCGACTCCATAGATATCAGGAATCGGTTCCTGGGTTTGCTCGTATTCATACACGAGTGTGCCCAAGACATTGAGATAGTCTTGTTCGTCAGGTGTTAGCTCTCCGCGATCGATGAGTGAGTCAATCACCGATTGGGCAGCTAACATTTCCTCCTCAGACTTAATCGGTCGAGGAGGAAATGATTGTAGTAGTTCCATGTAGGAAGCAGGGTTACTTAAACCACGGGTCATCTTTCCAATGCCCTTTGTCGTAATCGGCATGAGTTAGGACGTGCCGGATAAAAATTTTCTTAGTTTCGTAATCAATGTAAGCAATCAGGCGATAGTTGTTTCCACCAATGTTAAAGACGGTCAAATTGCCAACTTGATCGGCGGAAGCAAAGGTTTGACGCAGCTCAACAAAGTTGCCCCATTGGGTTTTAGAGGCAATTTTGTACCAAGCGCGTAAGCTCGGCTCAGCATTGGGATGCACTTTGTAGAACTGCTTGAGCCTCGAAAGAGTAATGATATGCATTGGTTAACCCAGGGGGGTATTTTGGGTGGTATCTGGCGGCTATTCATATGGGATTGGGGAAATACGTCTGACAGGTTCTACAATCTTAGCGATTTGCGAAGTTATTGACCACCTCTCTAACAATTGTTGATAACTTTACAAGGCAGAGGCCCAGAGCAATTTAGAAATTGCTAAGAAGTCTGGGGATAGTACCAAGATTGCTGAGGCTGAAGCCAAGGTGAAGCTGGCTGACCGGGAAGTGAACCTGAGCGATCGCCGTTTTGCCAATGCTCAATCTAGTCTGGGCCTACAAGATGAGCTAGCAGGCAATGCGCTCCAAGCACAGGGTGCTAAGCAGCAGGCAGAGCGGATTAACTTCAATACGGATGAGGAGTCTAGAGAGAGCGATCGCGGTTTGACTTTGGCAGAGGCGATCGGCAAACGCGGTCGCGGTGGGCGTAAAACCTTCGCACCTCGCAGCGCTAGATCGGGTGGCCTCAGTGTTCCAGAAGGGGCGCAGATTCGAGCTTCCGAGGGTGTTGATCCATCGATCAATCGCACCGATCCTCAAATCCCAGCCACTCAGCCAGTCAACATCCCAACTACCTCGGCTCCTGAATTGAGCAGCAAGGGTGGCGTTGGCGAGAACCTACGGACTGCGGTTAGTGGCGTAGAGCAACGACTGGATAAGATCGCCGAGCTTCTGCTCAAGCCACGAGTTGAGAACCTGTACGTCTCCAGCTCTCAGCCTGTAAGTGATGCTGGCTCAATTCTGAGCGATATCGCCTATCAGAGTACGGTGGGTGCGGGGTTAGCTTAATGGTTTCCCCAATTGGGGAAAAGTTGGAGGGTCTGAACAATAATCAGACCCTTGGGCGATCGCCCCTCCAAAGCCTCGTAGTTGCTACTGCACAGTACTGCTAGCTATTGCTACCCCCCTCTGCCTCATTCAGTCTGTATCCCAGCACTTCTACCACTTCCTCAAAACTCCAACCCGCTTGCATGAGAATTTGAGCAGCAGCGGTTTTGTCTCTTGAAGTGTTCTGTGCCATAAAGTCACGGGCAAGTTTTTCTACAAGTTTTTCTATATCTGGCGGAGGCGTACTTGCCATAAAGTCACGGACAAGTTTTTCTGTATCTGGTTGAGGCGGTGGATAGCCTTGAAATTCATCAGGATTGATAGTCATTGCGATCGCATTTCTTCTTCAAGGGGCAAAATCAGGATAACTGGTACTAGTATCCGACTCCTGTCGTTCCCCAATTGGGGAAAAGTTGAATTGTTCTAATTTTTAGAATATTTGGGGCGATCGCTGGTGCAGTAGCCTAAATAGCTTCTTATGGTTCAGGCTTTGTGGCGGTTAGATTCACAAGCTCCCAATCTTCTGTTAGTAAATCCTCTTGAGAGCAAACCCAACCTGGCTGATGTGTCCCTCTGGGCGTTTTTAAGACAACGACTGATTCGATTGTTGTTTCGTCGCGCAGAACTGTTTGGCTGTTGAGGTATACATACATTCCTTTTCCATTCCAGCCAGCGCGGCGAGCACCTCCTCCCTGCTTGAGATGAGCTACAACTTCTCCTATTCCAGCCATTGTTCTGCCTCTTGGGGTGATGAATGAGGGAGCGATCGCAGATTCACTATTGGCATTCCTGGCTCGGAGAAGCAGAGATGCAGCTAGGCTCGCCACTTCCCAACCCTTTAACCCCTACCGCCTACGCTATGCCGCATGGGTGCTAGCGATCGCTACCCAAATCCTAACCCCTGAACCGAGGGAACGCTACCAAGTCCAGACGGCTTGGTGCTATGGGCTTAAAGCTAACCCTCAATGAAATATCAGTGGAGTTCGTGCGGTTTCTCGACACGAACTATCCTCGCGTGCTTGCAGACGGCTCTAGCTCCAAGGTTGAGTTCAGTATTGCGGGCACCCCTGCCATTGACGGCCCTGCCTATATCTCCCGCCATATCTGGGCCTGCAACGCCATTTACACCCATGAACAGCGAGACCTACTAGAGGCACTGTTCGCAGAATTTCACTACCGCAGACGCAATCAGCAACTCTGCGACATCCTTATCTATGACACCACAGTCACCCTCAAAGAGCGTAGCCCTCGCACTCGCGCCTTAGTCCCTGGCACCGCAGAGCAGGCGATCGGACTTAGTCATGTGGCGTACTATGCCCAATTCAAGGGAGCGTTCACCGAGGGGCCAAAGTTTAGCAAAGCGGGTCAGCATGACTTCGTGCAGTTCACCCTGACTGAAACGGTTCTAGTGCCATGACCGTGAACAAGTCGGCGCGGTTTGTTCGGCTTCTAGTAGGCGATGAACTGCTGGATTACTCCAGTGCCTGCGCTGCGGTTCAACTCAGCGATTCACAGTACGAACCAGGAAGCGGGCTGAGCACAACCAGCGGGACTATCACCCTCATTCCCGTGCGAGATTTGCCAGGAAGCTTGGACGATCGCAAGAATCCAACCACCTGGAAGATCGGCCAAAAGCTAACGCTCTACACCACCAAGCTTGACGGTAGTTTTGCCAAGCATCCACGCGCAGCACTGCGGATTCTGAGCGCCGAATATAGCGACGAAACCAAGCGGCTGACCTTAAAGGTGGGATGCCTGCTTGCTGCGCTCAACTTCAAGCAACCCACTGACCCCAAGAAAGCAGAGATTGAACCGGGTAAGGCTACGAACCGAGCGGCGATCGCCAGCAAGCTCCTGACCGAGGCTGGTATCACCCAAATTGCCAACATCGGCGTAGCAGGTGGCTACCCCATCAATTACCCGATTCGGGTCAGTGGCGGCTACCTGGAAACGGTCGGGAAGCTTTTGTACGCTGCTGGCTGCATTGGCTGGATTGACAAAGACGAAAAGTTTCAGGTTAAGCAAGTCAGCATCAAGCCCTTGACTTCAGTCGTCACAGTCACGGTTGGAGCAAACGAACTTTGGTATCGACGGCTCACCAACCCTGAGGGGCCACGCGAGATTGTCAAGGTTAACGGGGTCAGCCAGGTTGCTCGACTAACCAAAACAATTAAGAACCTATTTACCGAAAAGATTGGCAATGGCATCGTTTTAGGCGAGTTCTGGCAAGGTGCCACGATCATTCTCTTGCAGTCCTACCTGACAGAGGAATGGGACGAGACGCGCAAGATTCTCACCACGACCACAATCAGCTATCAGCCGCGAGGGTTGATCCTACCTAACCAGGCGGACCCAATCAAAGCGGGGTTGATTTTATCTGAGAAGCGGATTGAAAAGCGCTATTTTGAGCGCACTGAGGAAGGGAAGCTCCTCAAGATTGTGACTGAAGTGCAGAGGCCCAAGGGGGCTGTACTAGGCGAGTACTACGAAGCCAACGATTTGACCGACTCTCCCGCGATCGCCGCCTCTTTCTTCGCTGAAACCACTGAAGTCGTCTACCAGTACGATCGCAAGAATCGAACCCAGCAAATCACGACCACCAAATTTGAATCGATGGGGGCCATTCTCACTGGAACGGGTGAGGATTGGGCGGGACAGGTTGAACCCACAAAACCTTATGCCTCTGAATCGCAGGTGGAAGCATGGCGACTGTTGAGGCATCGCAACTGGGAGCACACGATTGAAATCTATAAGCCTTTGGTGAAGGTGCGATCGCTAGAAACCCTACCAGAAGACGCAACCCAGCAACAAAAACTAGCCCTCACCCGCGATGACCAGAACAGCATTCGAGAGGTGAGCGGCTCCGGACAAACCACACCCCCAGCAGTCGAGCATTGCCCAGCTAAAGCCACCTTTGAGGATAGGCAGGTTTCTGGCTCGGCCAGATTTGGGCAATACGGCGGCAACACTTTCAGGGAGCGCGAACGCAGCTTCTCGGTTGACTACCTTCAGGGCTATGAGGCGGACGAGGACGACCTCTACACCTACAGGTTCACCTTCGCGGGAGCTGGGACCGATGGCAGCGGCATCAACAACGGTGGCGGAGACGAAGGCGGCGGAGGCGCTCAAGCTCAATGTCAAATGCTGGCTCAACAAGAAGGCGCGATCCTGATTGGCAAACATAAGGGCCAAGAGATTGGCATTGCGCTGCGAGATGAGCTGTTTGATAATTGGTCGCCGCTGATGGCTGCGGACGTACTGGAGCAAGACGGTACGGTTCGTACCTATCTATTAGATGGCTCGAATTGGGTGCTGTATGAGCGCGAAGCTTTAGTAAATTTTGACGGCATTTGGGTCGGCGATCGCATCACTACCACGATCAACGGCAGCACTACGCCAACCACAACTCTGAAGTTGCCCTACCTGGAAGTGGATGTTTGCGAAGCAGGATGGGCGATCGGCGCTCAAATCACCGACTATCCCTACAGTCTGGATGCTGGAGCCGACGTTATTCAAGCTGGCTTAGGGATTGGGGCGCAAATTACTGAGACTGAAACCCTTGTTGAAACTGACTTAGTGCGGGCTGGCTTAGGAATCGGCGCACAAACTACTGAAACCCTTCCACCCAGTGATACGGTGCAGGCTGGCTTAGGAATTGGGGCGAGAATTCTAGACAACGAAAACGACATTATTCAAGCTGGCTTGGCAGCTGGGGTGCGAGTGACCGATGAGGCGATCGCTGACGAACTGCACGCTGGCATCGGCATTGGCGCAAGGGTGAGAGATGGGCAGGTGGCTTGGCAGGATCTGACCTTTAGCGACTGGCAGAATCTGAGCCTGGAGGATTGGCAGAGTCTTGAGTTCTAGCGGGTGGGAACTGTAGCCGCGAACTGAAGGCAAGTCCTGCAATGGCAACTGTTACCTGTAATCACGTCTCCTCCTGGCAGCTCTACGTTGCCGAACTGGTCCGCACGATGGGCGTCTATCGGCAAGTTTTCTGCATGGGTGCAGGCACAGCCACCACGATTGAAGCAGTCGTTGCTGCCGAGTTGGTTGAGGCCAACGGGTACAATCGCAAGACCTACAATCCAGGGCCAAACACCTATAGCTCTACCAATAAGCGGGTGGAAGCTCCAGCGGTTAATAACGCTTTGGTTGCTAGCGGGACTTCCCTGCAATACGACTCAACCGCACTAATTTTTAACGGCGCGAGTAGCGCTAACAAAGGCTTTACTAATTCAAATGTGGATGCTGGCAGCAACACTATTACTGTTACGGCTCACGGTCTAGTCAATGGAGACGCGATCGTCTTGACTGCTGATGCTGGCTCGACCCTAGCAGGCGGACTGACCGCAGGCACCCTATACTACGCTGCTGCTATCACCTCAGACACCTTCCAGGTTTCTACTACTGCCGATGGCTCAGCCATTGTCGATATCACGAATACTGGCTCAGGCAACATGCGACTGCGCTATGCCAAAGGCCAACTGGTGTGGGTGGGCAATTATGGCTCAACTCAGACGATCGCAGACGGAGCCTCCAGAACTATCACCACCAACACCGAACTCCACAACTCCGGTTACACGGTGGGAGTGTAAGCAATGGCTTGGGGTGGAAGCAGTGCTGATATTACGGCGCTTAAGGCAATCAACACCACTGGATTGCAAGATGGCCTAGCCCTTGAGGTACTAAGCAAACGGGCTTGGTACTATCTCGCCTCCAGCTCCAGCACAACGGCAGACGATGAGCAATGTGTTGCCCCAACTACGGGGCCAGGTCGCTGGCTCAAGCTTGGGGTTGGGTTCAACAATTATCAAGCGGCTCAAGTTGTAGCACCTGTCGCGATCGCTTACGCCGCAACGGTCACGCTCGACTGCTCACTAGGCAACACTTTTGTGATTGGTACTCTGACCGGAAATATCACCGTTAATGTCACCAACCTCAAAGCGGGTCAGGCGATCGCCATTCAATTCACCCAAGATGCGACCGGGGGCAGAACCGTTACTTGGCAGACTGGAGTTTTTGAGTGGGCAGGTGGAACCGCAGGTGTGCTCAGTACTGGAGCAAGTAAGCGCGATCGCTTTTACGGGCATAGCTTTGACGGCATCAAGATAGATGGGGCGCTACGCCAGGATGTGCGCTGATGTTTCCTTTGATTGGCGTTGGCCTGCTTCAAGTTGCAACGACTTCTGCTTACGATCCAGACGCTCAGGCTGTGATAAGTGCGATCGAGGCTACCGGAGTGACGCTGTCACCTACTCAAAAGACAGCTTGCAATAATCGCATTCTTGCTCACAAAGCCGATCAGACCTGGGCTAAGTTGATAGGCTATTACGGATTTCTAGGCGGTACGGCGGCTAGCCACGCAATTAACTGGAAATCTCCAGGTACTTACAACCTGACCTACATTGGAACAATCAGCCATTCAGCGAATGGAGTTCAAGCCTCTGGGTCGGGCAGCGCTGCCAACACTGAATACAATTTCGCTTCGGCAGGACTGCTAACCAGAAGTGCTCATTTAGCCTGCTATTCACGGACTAATATTGCTGAGACCTCCTGCGACATGGGAGCGCTGGAGTATTACCCAGCATTCGGCAGTGTTAAGGCTATGGGCCTGTATCTAAGGTGGAGCACTGGCGAGCTTATTTATTCCGGGATTGATCAAATTCAATTCGGTATTGCTGCGAGCACTGGAGCGACAGTTGCAGCACATACTTTTGACTCCGGAAGTAATGGGAAGGCTTTTCGAGTAATTCAATCAGGGAGTGCGATTTACACAGCAACTATCACTGGAGTCGCGAGCCTCACGGAACTGAACGCCCCACTTTATCTAATGAACCGAAGCAATGTGAACGCTCCTGACCCAGCGGCCTACGACAGAGTTTCTTCTCGACAATTCGGAAGCTTTCAATTCGGATACGACTTTACGCAATCAGAAGCGATCGCTTCCTCAAACTCAGAGCAAGCTTACCAAACTGACTTAGGGAGACAGGTTTAACGTGCCATGACCCCTGAAGAGCTACTACGCCAAACCTCTGTCACCAATCGCGCTGCTCACCAGCAAAAGCAAACCAAGCAGCAGAAGATCCGATCGCGCCAAAATCCTCATGCTGTGGCACTTTCTTACGATGCAGCAAGCGGCTCTCAGCAAATCCAACTGAGTGATGGCAGCATTCGTGAAGCCCAAACCAATAGCAATGGTGTGATTGGAGTTGGAGATACGGTAGCGCTGCATCAAGGCAAGGGGCGATCGCGCATTAATGTGATGCCGCACAAGCCAACCCAGCGTCAGGCTGAGGTTTCTCAGTCTGCTCCATCTGGGTCAGTCAAGGTTTTGTTTTCGGTGGTTGTGGATGGGGTGAGGCGTTTTTATGTTGGGGGCGATCGCCAAACCCCTACTAAAATCTTTGAGATTCCAGCAACTGATTTTTTTCAAGCTTATATCACCAATACTGGGAAGAAAATAAACGACTGGATTGCCTCGTTTGACCGCAGTGGGAATAAGGCGATCGTTACGCCTTCGGGGCAGTGGATTTATAACACTCCGCAATCTGGGTACGTGATCTACCGGGGCGGGGGTTTTTGGTCTAGCGACTTAGTTGTTGCTAGCATGAGCACTGGGGCCGCCATTCAAAGCGGTGGCACGTCAGTAGGGGAGCTGACTTGCGGGGGGACTACCTACGCCCTTTTTAGGTCTACGATTACAGGTCGCATAACGGGTCCAGTAACACCTAGTTTTTTGTCAGCTTCTTCTACCACTAGCGGAACTGTCGTGGGAGGAAATGATGGAGGAAGCCCGCCGATTGGCATCACAACAAGCCTAAGTATTACAGACTCCAGATCCTATGAGGCTGTCGCCTTTGGCCTCTACAAGTCGGAGTTCAACACTTTGGCAGGCTCAAGAAACTTCACGGCACAGGAGACTGCTGCTAGAGGTTGCGATACTGGTAGTTCAAGTTATACCCAAGAGGAGATCACTGCAGGCTCAACCTATTTGGCTCCTGATATTTCTAGAGTTTACGAGAGTTCAAGATACTTTTTAAGCCAATCAAGCTCTTCGGATGTGTACGAGGATTCGGATTCGTATTATCTTCCTGTTTTAACAGGCGTAAATTCTCGATCCGCGATCGCCATAAAAATTAGTCAAACTCGTGACGGGTCAAGACCAGACGCAGGCTTGAAGTTGTTCACCAAAACAGCAAACGACCTAACAGAAACAGCGATCGCCGGAACTCTGCCAACACTTAATCTGGCAACTCAGAACTTGATTGGTTCAAGAATCTATCAAGTGCCAATATTAGAAGTCTATAAAACTCAGAAAATAGACGTAGAGTTAGATGTTTTTGCGATCGCTGAAACTGTTAGCAATTCAAAGAAAAAAGCTCCTGTTCTCAGCCTGAAATCTCAAAACTGCACCATTCACTCGGCCAGTGCATTCCTATGACTCCAGCAGAACTTTTAGCCGAAACCAGCAAAGCATCGCGATCGCAATTTATCGAGCGGCAAATCAGCAAGCAAGCTGAGGAGCAAGCGCGTCAGGAATTTACAGCAGAGGTGATTGGCTGGAATTCGGCGGCGGGGGCTTGGGATTGCAAGCTGGACGATGGCGGCTCGATTGTACAGGCGGATAGCATTACGTCAGGTGGTGAGTTTGGGACTGGGGATGTGGTGTCGCTCTACTTGCCTGCTCAGGGAAGGGCCACAATCAGTGCAATGCCATGAATTATTTGTAGTATCTGGGCATTTTTGGGGCAGCTAGCTAACGCGATCGCCACAAGCCTTGCTCAACAAGCTTTCGTCATCCTCCCTATCCAGACTCGAAATCTGTTTTGGGGCAACTCAACGGGGGTTCGAATCCCCCCCTCTCCGTTGATTACAGCAAAGATACCGGATAGCCAACGAATTATCTGAAAAAGGGGTTGGAACTTCGCGGTATTGGTTATGCTGAGAGAATTTAGTTCAATTGCACTCTTAACTCCCGCTTTGCTAGGCGTAGAGGGTCTCGGTTTTGCTGCTAAAAGCCAAGCAGTCAATCTACCCCAGCTTGACTCTTCACTTAAAGGCTTGGTTTGCCAAAACAACTGGAATCAAGCAATTAGGGCAATGGGGCCTCGCATCGGCAACCCTCGCATCACCTCTCAAGATCGGCAACGACTGATCCAATTTCGGCATCAGTTGCAAGATTGGCAGGCTGCACAGGCAAGAGTTTCTGAATTGCCTGGTTGTGAGGGAGTTGCGGTATCCGTAGAGGGGCCAACAATTGAGTATGCGGCCCCCACTTCTTTAGACTTTGCTGCTGGATTAGAATCGGTGGTAGCCATGCGCTCTTTGCCTCAAGGGTATATTGGGTATTCAGGTCTTTCCCAAGCTAGTGAATCTGTAGATCGCAGTTGTCGTGTCATTGATGCGAGGGGAAGAAGAACGGACCTGAGCATTTTATGCAATGGACAGTAATAAGTAACTCATCTCTCAGATTGGGTTCAGATTGGGTCATGGCTCTGATTGATTACCTTTCGTGACTGCTCTTAGCGAGGCGATCGCTCCTCATTCTTCCATTAGCGTCTGGAGAATAGGGGCGATCGCTATGTTTTTGAGACATTATCTAAAAGATTAAAGATGTGGCAGTTGGAATAGGTAGATTGATGCACAGGAATTTATACTCAAGAAGTGAGTACAGTCTTGTTACCAATTTTCTTGGCTACAAGAATGACTTCTACAGTTGTAGTAGGGGTGACTCATAAGGCACGCCGATTTACAATGAGCGTGTCAAAATGTAAATGAAAAGCAACGCAAGTTCCTTTACTAAAGCGGTAGTTATTAGCAGTGTTTGTCCTTAGTGGTTACGAGTACTTCTTAGGCTTTTTAATTATTTGCAGCCTGGTACCTGTCCTGGCCCTGAGCGCGTCTAAGCTATTGCGTCCTCGTCTCCGAGGTCCTGAGCGTCGCACCACTTATGAGTCAGGGATGGAACCTATTGGGGGTGCCTGGATTCAGTTCAACATTCGCTACTACATGTTTGCACTGGTCTTTGTCATCTTCGACGTAGAGACGGTTTTTTTGTACCCCTGGGCCGTCGCATTTAACCAACTAGGGTTGCTAGCTTTTATCGAAGCATTGGTTTTTATTGCAATTCTTGTGATTGGTCTAGTTTACGCTTGGCGTAAAGGAGCCTTGGAATGGTCATGAGTCCTAAAGATGCGGCTCAAAATGGCGCAATTTTGCAGCCAAATGAGCAAATTATCAACCCCATTGAGCGTCCTCAGGTGACGCAAGCACTCTCCGAAAACGTCATCTTAACGACTGTGGATGACCTCTACAACTGGGCGCGCCTCTCTAGCTTGTGGCCCTTGCTATATGGAACTGCCTGCTGCTTTATCGAGTTTGCAGCGCTTATTGGCTCCCGTTTTGACTTCGATCGCTTTGGCTTGATTCCGCGTTCTAGCCCGCGCCAAGCTGATTTGATTATCACTGCGGGGACGATCAACATGAAGATGGCCCCTGCTTTAGTGCGTCTGTATGAGCAAATGCCCGATCCTAAATATGTGATCGCGATGGGTGCCTGCACGATTACAGGTGGAATGTTTACCGTAGACTCGCCTACGACAGTGCGCGGTGTGGATAAGCTGATTCCAGTGGATGTTTATCTACCCGGTTGCCCGCCTCGCCCTGAAGCAATCATTGATGCGATCATCAAGCTGAGAAAAAAAATTGCCAATGACTCAATGCAAGAGCGTGGCAAACAAGGCCAAACTCATCGCTATTACAGCATTCCTCACAAGATGAAGCAGGTGCCCGACATTACCACAGGGGCGTATCTGCAAGTTTCAACTCGCCAAGTGCCACCCAAAGAACTTACAGAAGCAATGGGCCTACCTGTACCGCCCGCTTTGAAGGCCGCAGAGAAGGAGGAAATTGGTCGTGGCTGAAGAATCTAAAGCCCCTGAAAATGGAGCGGAACAAGCTACTCAAGCTCCGATTGTTGAGGCAGGAAAGATTTCCAAGTGGCTGAGTGAAAACGGGTTTGAGCACGAGTCTTTAGGCCCCGATCACTCTGGCGTGGAAATGCTCAAGGTCGATCGCGATTTTCTGATTCCAATCGCGACTGCGCTCTATGCCTATGGCTTCAACTACCTGCGTTGTCAAGGTGGGTACGATTCTGGCCCTGGACAGGAGTTAGTCAGCTTCTACGATCTAACAAAGGTTGGTGACTATAGCGATCGCCCCGATGAAGTGAGAATCAAGGTTTTTCTTCCTCGCGAAGATCCCAGAATTCCCTCCGTCTATTGGGTTTGGAAGACCGCCGACTGGCAAGAGCGAGAAGCTTTTGACATGCTTGGTATCGTCTACGAAGGACACCCCGACCTGAAGCGCCTGCTGATGCCAGAAGATTGGGTAGGTTGGCCACTCCGCAAGGACTACATCTCGCCCGATTTCTACGAGTTACAAGACGCTTACTAGTTTGGTTTTACTGCTAACAATTTGAACCTCTCCCCCATCCCCTCTCCTACAAGGAGAGGGGTGCCGTAGGCGGGGTGAGGTTTTTTATTGGCAAGCTTAAGCGGTTGTAGACCAGGCAATGTAAGGTAAGTGAGTTGCGGTTGCTCGGATTTGATCGGCTTGGGCGACAAGTTGACCGCAAGCATCCCAAGTACCACAAGTGAACATTTGCCGAGGCCCCTCGCCTATTGAGACTGCAATGGTGAGATCGCCACATTGCACCTGCATGGCTTCCAAGTCTACTCTGACTTCGGCTTCTGGATTGGCAGCGATCGCCCCTTGCAATTGCTTGGCATCTTCTGGAGCCGCAGTGACACAAGGTACGCCTAAAGCAACACAATTACCAAAAAAGATTTCCGCAAAGCTCTCACCCACGATCGCTTGGATACCCCATTTGGCGATCGCTTGGGGGGCATGTTCGCGAGAGGAACCACAACCAAAGTTGCCATTCACGACCAGAATTTTGGCTCCTTGGTACTGCGGTTGATCAAAGGGATGCTGTCCTTGAGTCTGGATGCGATCGTCTGCGAAGACTTGTTCGCCAAGACCATCAAAGGTGACACAACGCAAAAACCGTGCTGGGATAATGCGATCGGTGTCAATATCGTTGCCGATGAGGGGCACACCCCGCCCTACTACTGCCTTAACTTCACTACTCATGACATGCTCCCTTACAGTAATTCACGAACGTCAGAAACTTTGCCTGTAACGGCGGCGGCTACTACCATCGCTGGACTCATCAGCAAAGTACGACCGGAAGCTGAACCTTGGCGACCTTTGAAGTTACGGTTGGAGGAAGAAGCGCTCAGCTGACGGCCTTCAAGTTTGTCTGGGTTCATCGCGAGGCACATTGAGCAACCAGGCTCACGCCACTCAAAGCCCGCTGCAACAAAAATCTTGTCTAGACCTTCGGCTTCTGCTTGCAGTTTCACGCGCTCGGAGCCAGGAACGATAAAAGCTTTAACCCCTTCTGCAACTTGTCGCCCTTGGGCAAACTTAGCAGCTTCGCGTAAATCGCTAATCCGACCGTTGGTGCAGCTACCCACAAAGCAGACATCAACCTTGGTGCCTTGAATCGGTTGGCCTGGTTGCAAGTCCATGTAACGGTAAGCTTCTTGCGCGATCGCTTCTTCGTCAGCAGGTAAGGTGTCGGGGGTAGGTACAAGTTCGTTAATGGCAATGCCCTGACCGGGGGTGATGCCCCAAGTGATGGTGGGGGCAATGTCAGCCGCATCGAATACGACTAGATCGTCATACTCGGCATTGACATCACTCCGTAGGTTTTGCCACCAATCTACAGCTTTATCCCAGGCTTCGGCTTTAGGAGCAAAATCGCGGCCTTTGAGATAGTCGAACGTCACTTGATCGGGGTTGACGTAACCGCAACGAGCGCCCCCTTCGATCGCCATGTTGCAGACGGTCATGCGTTCTTCCATGCTCATCTGCTCAAATGTGGTGCCCGCAAACTCATAAGCGTAGCCAACCCCACCTTTGACACCCAGTTTCCGAATGATATGAAGAACCACATCTTTGGCGTAGACTCCGGGCTTTAGACTACCGTTAACTTCGACTTTGCGAACTTTTAGCTTTGCGAGGGCCAGTGTTTGGGAAGCCAACACATCTCGCACTTGGCTAGTCCCAATGCCAAAGGCGATCGCGCCAAAGGCTCCGTGAGTAGAAGTATGGCTGTCTCCACAGGCGATCGTCATCCCAGGCTGAGTGAACCCTAGCTCTGGGGCAATTACATGAACAATGCCTTGACTGCCAGAGCCGACGTTATAAAAACGAATCTTGTGCTCGGCACAGTTTTGCTCTAGGGACTGCATCATTTCTTCGGCCAAGCTGTCAGCAAAGGGACGCGCTTGGTTCTCTGTCGGCACAATGTGGTCTACCGTTGCCACTGTCCGCTCTGGAAACAGCACTTTCAGGCCGCGATCGCGCAGCATGGCAAAAGCTTGAGGGCTGGTGACTTCGTGAATCAGGTGCAGGCCAATAAATAGTTGCGTTTGGCCTGAGGGGAGAATTCCAACGGTGTGTAAATCCCAGACTTTATCGAAGAGTGTGCCTTTGCTCATGCTGAAGTTCAGTACTTAGTGCACTAAAGGGTAAGTCCCTTATTGTAACGTAGAGCCGAGCTACCCTCTCAGGGGGGATTTTAGGGTTTTAAGTTGTGCAATCCTCAGGCGTGATGAGAACAAGCTACTTCAGAGCCTCTAATTTTCAGGTGCTAATCAATCTTGTGAGTATTTTGAAAAGGTCAGAGCAGCGATCGTCCATCTAGATTTTCTTCTATAGTTGGTTGCAAGCTTCCATCGTCCTAGAAGTAGGCAAGCATAATTTTATTTGTAAAGTTATATGACGATGAGACAATAGAATATACTCTCATTAAACTTTGTTTGTCATGCTCCAAATCTTCAATTCACGTTTAGCAAATCGCTTTAGTCAGGCGATCGCACGGATTAGTCGAGGGGCGATTGCAACAGGGCTGGCTATTTTAGTGGCGATCGCACTCTGGATGCCTGGCGCAGCTTGGGCTGCGAACTCTAACTTGGGCGTTACGCTGGTGTCTCTGCAAGGAAATTTCGAGCAACTGGGATTTCGACTGGAACCTAAGACTGAGACAGCTTTCATTGGTAAGTCTAAGGATGGAGTGGCGACGGTGCGCCTGAATGTGACGCCGAAAGAAGTGGTGACTAATGCAGTTTTAGTGGTTCATAAGCCATTGACCAAGCAAAGAAAGCCACAAACCCTGAACTATATGGAAGAGTTTTTGCAGGTGATGCTTCCCGACTGGAATGAGGCCCATGATTGGCTGACTCAAGGAGTGACAGACGCGACTGACTTTGGTTCTACGGATTTGGTAGTGGGCGATCGCCGAGTTTATCTGCTGATTCCCAAAACCAAAGAAGCCCTGTTGCTAGCCGTAGATCCTTTGGACTACAAGCGCTAGATTATTCAGCTTCGGGTCTAAACGCAGAATTTCTCAACGCAATGGACAAAAATTTCTACGCCCATGCCTAGAGCGGTTTCGTCAAAGTCGAAGCGGGGATGGTGGTGGGGGTAGGCTAAGCCTCTGTGAATGTTGGCGGAGCCGAGGAAGAAGTAACAACCAGGGACTTGCTGCAAGAAGAACGACATATCTTCACCGCCCATTGTTTGGCATTCGGGGACGATGCCTACCTCCGCCTCGACCACATTCTCTGCCACAGAGCGAACAAGGTCTGCGATCGCCCCATCATTAATCACAGGGGGGTACAGAGATTGATAATCCAACTCGTAGCTGGCTCCATGACTTTGACAAATTCCTGCAATAATCTGCTCAATCCGTTGATGAAAAAAGCCTGCCAAGGCTGGGTTGAAGTAACGCACCGTACCGCTCATTTTGGCTGAAGCTGCGATCACATTGGTAGCTGTACCTGCATGAAGCTCGCCTACTGTGACCACTGCGGAGTCAATGGGGTTGACGTTGCGGGCGACAATGGTTTGTAAGGCGTTGATGATTTGGGCACTGACCACAATGGAATCTATGGTTTGGTGGGGGATGGCTCCATGTCCCCCTCTACCTTGAATGGTGCACCGAAAGAGTTCTACGGCTGCCATCAGTGCCCCGGTTCTCACACCGACCGTTCCCAGCGGTAAGTTATTCCACAAGTGTAGACCCACGATCGCGTCTACCGTTGGGTTCTGGAGTACTCCTGCTTCGATCATGGGCTGTGCGCCTCCCGGACCTTCCTCGGCAGGCTGGAAAATAATTTTCACCGTACCCGCAAAGCTATCCCGATGTTGAGAGAGGTGGTAAGCGGTGCCTAGGGCGATCGCGGTATGCCCATCATGACCACAAGCATGCATCAAACCATCATGTTGCGATCGATAGGGCACTTCGTTTTCTTCTTGGATGGGTAGAGCATCCATATCGGCCCGAATCGCCAGTACAGGGCCTGGTTTGTCAGAGGCGATCGTAGCCACGATTCCGGTTTGGGCGATTTCGGTTTGATGCTCAATGCCCCATTCAGTTAGCTTTTGGGCCACAAATTCTGCGGTAAGTTTCTCGCGAAAGCCTAATTCAGGTCGCTGATGTAGCCGTCTTCGCCACTCGACTAGTTGGGGTTGCAACGTCTGAATAGCTGGCCGAATCCGAGATTGATCGACGGCAAGTGGGCTTAAAGAGGTGGAAACCATAGGGCGAAGGTGGCTTGCGACTGAACTACAAAGATAAATGGACAGGAATGATCAGGGAGCGTTAAGACTTAGGGTGCCCATCCTGTCTTCATAGTAAAGGGTGAAGTTAGTTTGCGAATTGACCCACTTCTCAACCTCAAGCCTCAAGGGTCACGATCGCCTGCTCTCGATTAATCACACGGCTTTCCAAATAGGTAATCTGACTGTGAATGTGGTGCCGACTCCTACTTCGCTCTGCACCGAGATCTGGCCACCGTGGGCTTCTACGCATTTTTTGGCGATCGCTAGCCCCAAACCTGTGCCCGGAATGTCATCTACGTTTCTAGCTCGATAAAATGCCTCAAATAGGCGAGGCTGGTCTTCTGGCGGGATGCCAATGCCTTGGTCTTGAATCTGAAAGGTGACTGTGGTTTCTTGAGCAATCAACTCAAACTGCACCAGACCCCCAGCGGGCGAATATTTGAGTGCGTTGGAGAGGAGGTTGCTCAAGATATGGCGTAAAAAATTCTCATCCCATAGGGCTTGAAGTAATTCGCCTTGCTGAGTAAAGAGGAATTGATATTTCTCGTGAGAGCTGAATCGCAGTTCTTCAAACAGTTGGCGGCAAAAAGAGGCTAGATCTAATGCGGTGAGCTGACACTGAAGTTGGCCCAAATCGGCTTTGCCAATTAAGGAAACTTCATCGAGCAAATGGGCCATGTTGGTAATAGCAGAGCGAATCAATTGAAAGTGGGTGAGTCTTCTCTCCTCGGTCAGTTGGTCTTGGTTATTTTGCAATAAGCCTGTGGACAGCAAAATGCTATTGAGCGGGCTGCGGAAATCATGGGAGAGGATTGAGACAAATTCCGACTTCAACTGGTTAAGTTCTTTCGCTTTCGTCAGCTCAGCGGTGCGTTCTTGCACTTGCATTGCTAGAGCTTCGTTGACTTTACGTAGAGCTTCTGAAACTTGTTTACGCTCAATCGCATAGTAGAGCGATCGCGCCAACAACTCGGCATTCACCTGGCGCTTAACTAAATAATCTTCGGCTCCCTGGCGCACTGCCGCGATCGCCAAGTCATCATCGTTGGTGTTGGTGAGGACCACGATCGGTAAATTAGGTGCTTGATCCAGCAAAGGTGGCAAAGACGCTAAGCCCTGGCTATCTGGCAAGGTCAGATCCAACAAAATGGCATCAAAGCTGTTTTGCTGGAGATGGACTAGCGCCTCCGCCAACCGCTTGACGTGCAGTAAGCTAAATTGCTTGAACTTAGGCACCCGCAAGATCTCCTGCAACAGTCTGGCTTCTGCGAGATTGTCTTCAATTAACAAGACCTTGATGGCGCTTGCAGGCATAATCATGAATTGCGATCCGCTCCTTTCCCCACTTCATCCCGGCGGCAATGTGACAGTGCCCAGCCAGAACTCTTCGATTCCCTTCACGATCTGAAATAGCTGGCTGAGGTTGCGGGATTTAGTGATGTAGCAATTCACATGCAAGTCATAGCTTTGAGAAATATCCTCCTCGTTTCTAGAAGTGGTGAGAACGACAACTGGAATTCGTTTCAGATTGGGATCAGCTTTAATTTCAGCTAAAACTTCCCGCCCATCTTTTCGAGGAAGGTTCAAGTCCAGCAGAATCAGGTCAGGGCGAGGTGCATCCACATACTCGCCCTCCTGCCGCAGAAAGGCCATTGCATCCATGCCGTTGCGAACTGCTACGACTTGATGTGGGACATTGCTGTTCTTGAGTGCTTCTTCGATCAGGCGAATGTCAGCTCTGTTGTCCTCGACCAAAAAGATGGTTTTGTACCTTTCGTCCACTTCTACGCTCACGATCGCGTCCCCCTACTGGAATCGTAAAGTAGAATGTTGCTCCCTGCCCTAGTTGGGATTCCACCCAAATTCGGCCACGATGGCACTCCACAATTTTCTTGCAAATCGCCAAACCCATGCCTGTGCCCGCATATTCATCTCGCGTATGGAGACGTTGGAAGATGACAAAAATGCGATCGCTAAATCTCGGATCAAACCCAATGCCATTGTCCTTGACCGAGAATAACCAGGCATCTTCTAGCCGCTGCGCCCCAATATGAATTTCTGGGGGTTGCTCACTACGGAACTTGATAGCATTGCCGACCAAATTCTGGAAGAGCTGCATCAGTTGAGTGCTGTCTGCCATCACGGTAGGTAATGGGTCTTGAGTAATCACTGCGTTACTGGCAGCGATGCGACCCCGGACATTTGCCAGGGCGCGATCGAGAGCCGTTTCTACCTCAGTCAGTTCAAACTCAACCCCTTGGATATCGACCTTAGAGTAAGCCAGCACATCGTCAATCAAGGTCTGCATCAAGCTCACGCCTTCGACGGCAAAGCCAATGAACTCTTTAGCGCTTTCGTCTAACTTGTCGTTGTAACGTAGCTCTAGCAGTTGCATGTAGTTAGCGACTTGATTCAGCGGCTCCTGCAAGTCGTGGGAGGCGACATACGCAAACTTTTTCAGCTCGGCGTTGGAGCGTTCTAGGTCTTGGGCCAGTTGGGCCAACTCATCAGCCTGTCGCAACACAATATTGATAATGGCTTTTCTCAGTTCCAGCGCCGCCTTCACTTCTACAGGGTGCCAAGGCAGGGAGGTCAAGCGCACCGTTTCTTTCCACAGATCGAAGGACTTGCGGGGAGACAGATGCACTGTACTTTCCGTCTGCGTTGCAGCAAAGGGCTGGTTTGGATCGCCGCCCCAATTAACGGTTTGAATCACCTCTGGACGGAACCACAGGACGTAGTTTCGTTGAGAAATGGGGATGGCGAGAAGGCCGCTGGCTACGTTCTTGAACCGCTCCGCATCTGGGTAAAGCTCAGAAAGAGAATTGGTATAGAAAACTTCCTCTTGAACTTGCTGCCTCAGCCATTGCAACAAGAAGTTGAGATCCTCTTCCTTGGGAGTTTCCCCGATCAGGGTGCAATTGTTGCCAAAGCAAACTGCTGCTCCTTGCGCCCCTGCCAAGTCCAATAGATTGGGGTTGTGCTTCACCAATCCATCCACAAAGTTTTCTTCTTGGGACATGGAGTCAACTAACGCTGACTGCACATAAGTCAGCTTCATGCAGTAGTCGTGATCGGCAGTTTCTTCTCGCGCTGAAATTTCGGCAAAGATTAACCGTCCCAAAAATTCACAGGCTTTCCGTAGTTCATAGGAAACATACTTGGGAGATTGGTGATGGCAAGCAATCAGACCCCAAAGTTTCTGATCTTTCATTAACGAAATCGTCAAAGATGCCCCCACACTCATGTTGTGGAGATACTCGATGTGGCAGGGAGAGGCACTTCTGAGGATCGAAAAAGTGAGATCGAGCGATCGCTGCGTCTCTGGATTTTGCGCGGGAACTAGGGCGATCGCCTCCGCATGAGTATCCGGAATCAGCCGAATCCAATTGGAGGCAAATAACTTGCGAGCAGCCTTAGGAATATCAGATTCGGGGTAGTGCAGACCTAAATAAGGCTCTAGATGATCCAGCTTTTCTTCGGCTAGAACCACACCATGTCCGTCGTGGTCAAACTTGTAGAGCATGACTCGATCAAACCCAGTGACTTGCCGCACTTCCTGGACGATGGTTTGGCAGAAGTCTTGGAGGCTGGAGTTCGCTTCTAGCTGGTTAATCGAGGCTCTAGCCAAATGATAGAAGCTGAGGAAGGGAATGCTTTCTTGAGAAAGGGCAGGCTCTAATTCCAGAATCAAAAAGCCATCAGCGCTGCGGTGGAAAATCCCATCAAAAACAAAATAATCATCCCCTTTTTGCCGATTTTTCGTCCAAATCTTAATCGGATTAATTAGCTCTAAGCTGCTATCTGCTAGCCCTGCTCTAATCCGTTCTACCTGAAATGGATCAATTAGTTCATCTAAGGTTTTTTGTAGAACATTTTCAGGAGTAATCCCAAATACAGCCAGTGTATTGTTAGTGACTTGGGCAATCTTTAAGTCTGGTTCCGATAAAACTAGCAGAACTCCATGCGGCTGAATTTGATTATGAAACTGAATTGGCGCTTGCTCCAAATAAGCGAGATGAAGCTCTTGTGCTTGTAAAGGGCCTACCATAGATAATTTTCTTCCAGCCTCTGGAAGCCACAAAGTTAAGGTGTGAGTCTAGTCTCGAATGCTTGACTGTGAACACATGATGAATAAGGGTTTTCGTGTGCCTTAAATGATCAGTTGGGTAGAGAACCAGTTAGCCAAAAAATTCTGATGTCTCAATCCTTTAATGCAATCCTTCACTCCTGCCATTGAAGCTACAAGAATAAGGTTGCAGCTCTAACTTAAATTGATGATGCGATCGCGTGGCGCTTTTTCCCTCTAATCTAGGCGCGTTCAAAAGTCTAGCACGATGATCAAACTGGCATTCTGGAGGAAATGTTAAAAAGTAAATACTCAGCTAATATTGCTAATACTTAATATTTAATTGGTAACTCTTTGAAATAATTTGAGATTTATATCTGTAAATCGATATTTTTAGGAATATTACTCTACTCAAATATGACAGTGCGATTGCTGTAAACCAGTACCCGATTTTTGAGATGTAAGCGTACCGCTCTCGCTAAAACTACACGCTCCAAGTCTTTGCCCTTGCGAATTAAGTCATTGACCTCATCACGATGGCTGACACGCACAACATCCTGCTCAATAATTGGCCCTGCATCTAAGTCTTCAGTCACGTAGTGAGACGTAGCGCCAATGATTTTGACCCCACGCTTATAAGCTCGTTGATAGGGATTTGCTCCCGCAAAAGCAGGCAAGAAAGAGTGATGAATATTAATTATTTGAGGAAAATTAGCAATAAAGTCAGCACTCAAAACTTGCATGTATTTAGCCAGTACCACTAAATCAATTTGGTACTGCTGAAGTAAAGCGAGCTGCTTGGCTTCTTGCTCAGCCTTATTCTCTTTATCGATCGGAATATGGTGATAATCAATGCCAAATTGCTCAGCGATCGCGCCCAAATCTGGATGATTGCTAATAATCAACGGAACTTCGGCAGCAAACTCTTGAGCTCGTTGTCGCCAAATTAAATCAAATAAACAATGGTCTTGGCGGCTGACCCAAATAGCAATCCGAGGCACCGCATCCGAGAAGTGTAAGCGCCAATTGGCTTGCAAAGGTTGAGCGATCGCATTAAACGCAGGCCCAATCAGATCACGGGGTAAATTAAACCCTTCTAGCTGCCACTCAATCCGCGTCAGAAATAACCCCGCCTCAAAATCGGTGTGCTGATCCGCATGAATAATATTGCCGCCATTGGCATAAATAAAATTGGCAATTTTTGCGACAAGTCCCCTCTGGTCAGGACAGGAGACTAAAAGCGTTGCGGTAGGGCTAGTCATATCAAACTTGGACTGAATGGGTTAAACGCATAACGAAAAAGGGGTAAACCAAAGCTCACCCCTTCATCATCACCGAAGCAGAATGCTCAACGGTTTATTCTGCTGGAGGAGCAGGAGCAGACGAAGTACCAGTGTCAGGGCTAGGTGACGAGTTGGAATTTGGACTGGCACTGTCCGCCGGAGGAGGGGATTCAGAGCTAGGGCTAGCCTCTTCTGAAGCAGGTTCAAGCCTGGGAGCCGTATTTTCCGTGGAGGGAGAAGGAGATGGGGCGGGAGCTTCAGGTGTTGCTTTCCACTCCGACAGGGGACGACTTACAGCATTGTTAAAATCTGGAGACACCAACAAAACCGATAACTCTGGTGTCCCTGAAGTCGCCGGATCAGCTTGAGCGTACCAAAAGCTCTGATTAAAATCAGGCTTACCCAAGATGAAACGATGAGTTTTTTGATCATTCAATTTCACCTCAATTGTCGCCGTCGGTTGGTCTAAACCAAAATCCGCTTTCTGAGTGAGAGGCGCTTTAATCGTGCGATCGCTCCGTCCCGTTGCCAGCAAACTCAGCAAGAAAGCCACCGAAGCATCATTCGCCGGACCCGTCTCCGGAGCCTTCAACAACCATTGAGACTGAGGCTGTTTAGAGTCAGACTGCTTCCCAGTTGGTTTCTCAGTAGCTTTGTCTGTTGCCTGCTCAGCTTGTTTTCCTGGGGATGCAGAAGCTCCAGACTTGGCCGTGGCAGGAGCTTTGACAAACTCCAGTGTTTGCCCTGCTGTTTTCAGCGTCAAAGCCTGAACTTGCGACTCCTCAAAAGCAAAAATTTGCTGACCCGACGCTTGCGCTTGTTGCTCTTGGCTCCTGCCACCCCCACGAATCTCATAGAAATAAACAAAGCCCCCCAAACCACAAGCTAGTAAGAGCAAAATCAAAGTTTTTGACTTCAGCTTCATATCCCCATTTTGGATTTTAGATTTTAGATTTTAGATTTTGAATTGAAGGTCAAGCCTTCCTACCAAGGTTCCACAGTGCCTTCAACCCACTTTTGGAGGGAGTCTGAGGGACGCAACCGTCCCTCAGCGGGGGTTTGGGGGCGAGTGCCCCCAAGGTTCGGGCTTTAACGTCGTTGCCACCACATCACCCCAGCAGTCCCAAATCCCAGCAAAGGCAAAATCGCCAGCGACAACCAACCCACCAAATTAGCCTGCTGCGCCGTCATCGTAATCCGACGATTCTTGTCCTCCTTCGGACGAATCGATAAAACCTGGTCATCCCGCTTGCTGAGCCAGCTTACCGAATTAAGGAAGACATCGCCATTCAGTTGCTGACCAAACAAACCATCCGTAGCAAACCTAGAATTACCTACCACAACCAACCTGGCTTCAGATGGCGTTTTACCAGCCTCAGAAGTGGTTGGAGAAGGACTAGGGCTAGGGTTAGGACTAGCAGAAGGAGAAGCCGATGGACTAGCAACTGGGCTAGGTGAGGGAGAAGGCTGAGTAGAGTTCGTAACCTGAGCCGTCTTGCTTAGCGCGACACCCAACATCAAAGGCCCTTGGCGATCGCTCCCCGGATTAAACTCCAAATTTTGAGTTTTAGGATCACTCTCTGCCCAACTCTCAGGACTCGTCACCAACAAAGGAGTTTCCTGCACCCCAGGAATTGGAGTTGTTTGAATGGGTCTTGCGATCGGATAAATTGAATAGCGATTGCCAAAATCTTTAGTGATGGGGTGATCGCCATACTGATTTACCACAGGAGCCGCTGGGCCAAACTCAACCGTTTGCTGAGCCGACGCATTGATCGCAAGTCGGTTGTCTAGCGTCACGCCCCAATTTTTCAGCAAGGTGTCTAGCTTTGGATCTACATTGGGGTCAATCATCAGCAAGACACTACCCCCCTGTTGCAAGTAAGCATTCAGCTCTCTGACTTCTTTGTCAAACAAAGCTTGCTTAGGGCCAGCCACGACCACCGCTGCCGCATCCTCAGGCACAGTCAGTTCTTCCACCAAGTTCAGGGGTTCACTGACAAAGTTTTTCTCCTGCAACAAAGCTTTGGCTTGAGTTAAACCTCCTTGGCCCCCATCTAAGGGATACTCTCCATGCCCTTGCAGGAAGTAAATTTTAGCTTGGCGATCGCTCGTGATCTGCTCAATCGCATTCGTTAGCCGCCCTTCCACCAACCGCTCGCTCTTGAGGTTTTGCAGAAACTGACGTTTTTGGCCTGCCTCAAGATAAACATCGCCCACATCCTGAATGCCAAAAGATTGCGCCAATCCTGGTTGAGCTTGCGGATCAACTAGCTCAAAACTAAACTGTCTCGACTGACGTTTGTATTGGTCTAACAAAGCTTGAGTCGGGCCAGAGTTTGGATTCGGACTGTTCGGGTCCATAAATACCCAAACTTTCACAGGTTGGGGCAAGCGTCTCAAGATCGCCTGTGATTGGGGAGCGAGGGTATAAAGTTGGTTTTCAGTCAGATCAATCTGGTTGGCATAGCGGACTCCTAGGAAATTAATCAAACCGAGGATAACCACAACTGCCAAAGTTGAGAGGAGGGCATTGGTACTGGCTTGAGTCGAGCGTCGGCCCCAAAACCCAGAACCTGGTTGGCTTTGTAGCACTAGCCATACCCCAATCAACACGATGCCCGCAACCGTCAGACCGACAGGCACGGCACCCCAATTTCCAGACACAGCTCCGGCTGATAAGCCTATAACTACCAGTACTGGCCCAGCCCAGAAGAGCCATTGCCAAGATTGCTTGAACGATTTCCAGGTGGTAGGAATTTGTTTCATCGAATTCTACTCAACCCTTAACAGGGATAGTACTTGCAAGTGGCCTTAGCCAGTGCCCTACTCAACCGAGATGCAGGTGCAATAGCTGGATTAAGAGCGCTGAAATCTTAACGCTTCAATAGACTGGGCGGTCAAAAAGAGTCCCAAAATAATGTAGCTGACAAATAAAATTAAGCCGCTAGTGTTGACGACGCCGCGAACTAAATCGCCGTAGTGCTTCAGCAACGATAAATGACCGATCGCCTCACCAACAGGGCCACCGATGGCAGTGGCGATCGCTTGGATCGACCAGAGAAACAAAACGAGCGCAAATGTCAGAATGGCAGCCAAAATACTACTTTCAGTCAACGAAGAGAGAAACATCCCTAAAGACAACACTGCCGCTGCCATCAGAATTAAGCCGCCGTACCCCGTCAACAATAGGGTCGGGTTTACGGGAGGATTGGCGGCACTCAAAGTGATCGTTTCGTAAACTAGCAAGGGCAGCACTAAGGTAATGAAAAAAGTCAGAACCCCCAGCAGCTTGCCTAGAGAAACCACCCAATTTGTGACGGGAGAGGTAGCTAGAAGCTCCAACGTGCCCCGCTTACGCTCCTCAGCGTAAAGCCCCATCGACAAAATCGGCAAAATGAACAGAGACAAAACTCCCATCAAGCCCAAAAAAGCTTGAATCAAGGCATAAGCCGCATCAAAGGGTTGCCCAATTTGATCCGCAGCAGCGGCAGTTTGCAGAGTGTCTTGCAAGGCAATCACAAAGAAGAAGCCAGATAAGAGCCAAAAGATGCCCGCGATCGCATAAGCCAACGGAGAGGCAAAGTACCCCTGCAACTCTTTGCGATAAATCGCCACAATATTGCTAAGAATGACCCGCATTACGCTTCTTCCTCCGATTCTGCTGGCTCAGACACGACAGCACTGGATACTACAGGTGTGTCCTCAATGACTGGCTCTGCCTCTGTCTGAGATTCAAACTCTGATTCTGCACTGGGTTCCAGCGCTTTGTCTTCGGTCATTGTTAGCTGCAAGAACACATCCTCCAGGCTGGCCTTAGTCCGTCGCATTTCATAGAGACCTAAACCTGCCCCTACGATGACAGCAGCAATATCGCCACCCGGATCGCTATCGGCTTCAGCGACCACTCGTACCCGACAGCGCTGAGGTGTGGATGCTTGGTCTGCTCCTTCTTCGACTTGGATCGGTTCCACCAAGCGCACACCAGAAATCGGTTGCACCAGTTGTTGCAAGGTGTCTACATTCCCATCCACCTCTAGCTCATACCCAGATCCAGCATTGAGTTGCGCCATCAAGTTTTCTGGGCTGTTTGTTGCTACCACTCGCCCTCGATTAATAATGGCGACGCGATTACAGGTCATGCTGACCTCAGGTAAGATATGCGTGGAAAGAATTACTGTATGAGTCCCTGCTAAGTTCTTGATTAAATTACGCACTTCAATAATTTGGCGAGGGTCTAAGCCTACTGTTGGCTCATCCAAAATAATCGCCGGAGGGTCATGAACGATCGCCTGGGCAATGCCAACTCGCTGACGAAAGCCTTTAGACAGCTTGCGAATTAAGGTTTTGCGTTTCTCAACTAGGCTGCAACGCTCCATTGCTGATTGGACTTGCCGAGAGCGATCGCCCGCACTAACTCCCTTAATCCGAGCTACAAAATAGAGGAACCCCTCTACCGTCATTTCTGGATACAGCGGGGGAGTTTCGGGAAGATAGCCAATGCGTTGCCTCACCGCCATCGAATCTTCATGGACATCGTAGCCCGCGACTCGCGCACTTCCACTCGTTGCAGGTAGGTAGCCAGTCAGAATCCGCATGGTGGTGGTTTTTCCAGCCCCGTTTGGACCCAGAAAACCCAAGATTTCCCCCGGTTCTACCGCAAATGTCACATCTTGAATCGCAGGGGTTGAGCCGTAAACCTTGCTCAACTGTTCAACTTCAATCATGCAAACTTCACTCCCAGGAGTTGTTCATTCCGATGGTCACCCTGATGCACAGCAAACTTCACTCACCTCAGCTTTGCCTTGTAGGTCAAGGCTCTAACGCCCCATTGAATGTAGCGCTTACTTGTGACAACCCAATGGCTCAGAGATGAAACTCAGTTGATGCAAGCCGACTCTTTCAACTCACTCTAGAAAGTAATGCGCCTTGCAGTCTGGCAGGATACCAAAATCTGGGATCAACTGCAATTCATTACAGTCTCAAGCGCTACCTGGAGAGCAATCCCGTCTGTCTGCTTCAGCCTACAGTGGCTGCTTCGCTGGCACGCCAATCGCCCTGGGAAATTCACTAGGCGTTTGCGCCACTTTGCGTAAGTAGAGGCAGTGCCGCATGCTATGGCTGATCGGGGTGCTACATTCCTCGATCGCCGCGATCGCTCCACCTAGCTGAGCCACCGCTGGGCGCAATGCTTCAGTTTCCTCAACAGTCCACTGACCGCGATAGAGCACCGCTTGTCCTTCCAATTTCAACAAGGGCAAGGCGTACTCAGCACAAACAGACGCTGACCCTACGGCTCGAATCAGCGCTAAATCATAAGCTTTCCGGTGCTCAGGCAACTGACCTACCTGTTCGGCTCGGTCTACTAAAGTTGTGATATTTTCCAGCCCCAACGTCGTTGCCAGCGTTTGCAGAAAAGTAACTTTTTTCTGAGTTGAATCTAGCAGTGTCACTTGCCAATCGGGACGAGCGATCGCCGCAGGAATACCCGGAAACCCGCCACCCGTGCCAATGTCAATAACATGAAAGGATGAGGGGGGAAGGAGGAGGGATGAATTTGGCTCTTCTTCATCCTTCATCCCTCCTCCTTCATCCTCCAAAAACGGTGCAAGGCCGCGTAATGAGTCCCACAGGTGCTTTTCCCAAAACTCGGTTGGCTCGGTAATGCGGGTGAGGTTTAACTGGCGGTTGCCGTCTAGGATGAGGTTGTAAAGCTGTTGCAACTGCTGCTGCTGGTGAGAGGTGGGCTGCCAATGGAGAGTTTCTTGCCAAACAGCGGCCATTTCCGGCAAATTCACGGTTTCAAGATCCAATTCAAGACCCAACATTAATTAATTTTGTACAACGGATTGAGGCGGCTTTGCCTTCATTTCTAGCATTTGGCGATCGGCAGGTTGCAATTCGCCGTGGTTGAGGGTCCAACAGCGGTCAGCGATCGCCAGCAAGTCACCCGCATCATGGGTCACAATCAACAAACTCCAATGGTCTTTGAGACGCGCCAATAAATTAACTAATTGCCGTCGCATCGACCAATCTAGCCCAGCCGTCGGTTCATCGAGCAATAATAAGTAGGGTTGCCGAATTAGTTGCACAGCCAGGGCTAGTCGTCGCTGTTGTCCACCACTCAGCGAATGAGGAGATGTGTGTAACGGCAAGTGCCCCAACCCCACCTCTGACAAAGCCTGATTTACCTTTTCTGTTCCTAGCTCTGGATGACCAAGACGCAGTTCTTCTAAAACGGTGGCTCCGCAAAAATGCCGTTCCGGAAACTGGAAGACAAGGCCACCGAGTTGTTGCAGATGCGCTGGCGTCAGTTCCTGCTCTCGCCATAGGATGTCACCTGAAGTCTTTTCCGCTAACCCCGCCAAAATTTCTAAAAGCGTGCTTTTTCCCGAACCACTGGGGCCGATGATCAAGCCCATTTGCTGGGGTGCTAGCTCTAAGTTGATTGATTTGAGGATAGCTGTAGGGGTAGCAGTCGGATGATAGAGCAGGTTTTTGAGATAGAGCATTAACGGTTTTACCAGCAAGGAGCAAAGTGACCAGCGAGGAGCAAATTAGCCATTGAACTGTGACAAATTCAGCCTGCCCACCGACCAGTCTAACTGGAACCCAAACCAAATGACTGCGTCAAGTTTATGCAGCTAGCTGAACCCCTAAGCGGTAGGCGATCGCACCTGAACAGGGCGCTTCTAAATCCTTGGTATCAACTGCATGAGCGATTTTGACTCATCGGTAGCCATCCTAGGCTTTAGCGCATTTGCAAGCAGAACGAATTTGAGGAACGTTTTGAGAGGCTCCATTATGACAAATATGCCGATTGCTTCTAGGAGTGTTGGGACTCCTGTCCACCCCTGCCCCTCTAGGATGCAACCCCAAAGCCGCCCTGGTTTCGCTTCCCGGCGGATCGTTTCTGCCATTGCGGGTACTGCGGCGATCGCCCTTAGCCTATGGGGCAATCCTGCCTTTGCAGGCGATCCCTTCCGTACCAATAGCCCACATGCAATTGGCAAGAATACGGAAGCTGCTTTCAAAGCAATTTTTGAGCAGGGCGATTACCAAGAAGCCAAAAAATATCTTTCTCAAGCTGAAGCCAATGAGCCACTCAGCTATGCCATGAAAGCGTCTTTAGCTTACATGGAAAAAGATTGGAATGCGCTCAAAACCAACGCGATCAAGACTCGTGAAACCGCTGAGCAGTTGCGTAAAACTGATCCCCTACGCGGCAATTTGTATGTGGCAGTGGGCGAATTTATGGAAGGCGCTTATATCGTCTCTCGTGAAGGCACAGTGCGAGGCACCCCGCAAGCCTTAAATAAGCTACAACGAGTTTTTCAGTCCTTGAATGCAGCGGAAAAGGTCAATTCTCAAGATCCAGAACTTAACTTAGTCAAAGGGTTTATGGATTTGATGTTGGCGGTTAACCTCCCCTTTGCCAATCCAGCCGATGCCGTGGAGCGATTAAACAAATACGCCCAGCCCCGCTACCTAGCTTATCGGGGGATTGCGATTGGCTATCGGGACTTGAACCAACCGACGAAAGCATTGGAGTTTGTAGATCAAGCCCTGAAGCTGACTCCTAACAACCCAGATCTGTACTACCTCAAAGCTCAAGTTTTAGTGAAGCAGGGCAAAAATCAGGAAAGCCTAGGATTCTTCCAAAAAGCCTTGGATAAAAACGCTCAACTGCCTCGCCAATTGCGAAACCAAATTGCCTATGAGCGTTGTCGCACTGAGTTCCGCATCGACCAAAAAGCGCGCCCTTGCGATGCCGAACTAAAAAAATAAGGCGCGAGCGCTCAGCTCAATAGTCACCCAAACTCACCCAATAAATCACTCAACAGAACTTCTCAGGTGCCACAGTGGCACCTTTTTTGTGGCCTAGTTGCTCTAGAAATGGCTGCTCTCAATACAGGGAGCTAAACTTGCTGCGGTATTCTGGAATGGCTTAGCTTGCAGATAGCGATCGCTTAAGCCACGCCCCACTCACTCGATTTTGAAACAAAATGCAAGTACAGTTTCGCGAGTTTGATCCCTTTAATGTCTGGATTTGGTTAGAGTTTAGCCTCAACCCCTCTGAAATGGAAAAACAGTACGTAGAGGAAATCATCAACTCCTGGTTTTTTCTGGGGAAGTTAGGCGGGTTTAATGCCGAAAACCTCCAGGTGCAAGACGTTGGCTTAGAAATCAGCTACATGAACTACAACCAAGATGCGGCTGAAGATAGCTTCATGGCCTTGATGCACAACGTCGGAGAAGTGGAATACGAAAGCAACTGGGCACGCTGCTGGTTCGACTTAGGCACCAGTGATGCGATCGCCCTAGATGTTTTGATTAACTCCTTGAGACAATTCAGCAAAGACTACGTAGAAATCAAAACCCTAATTATCGGCGGGGAGAATGAAGACTGGGCCATCCCCGAAAGCCGAAAGCGGGAGTACTCAGAATACGACGATAATTGATTCAGCTAAATAGGCTCTGTGATACTTGATACACAAGCCAGCTAGTTTGGCATAGCGTTTGCATCCCCATCTCTAAGAATTATGTACGGAGTCAATCAAATTCGCGTGTTAGCTCTAGGGCTAATCCAAGACCGTCAGGCTGCTGCGGCTGAAAAAGGCGATCGCATCTTCGTTTCCGAAGGATACGATCCAGTAAAGCAAAAAACTTTCTATCGAGCTTTAGGAGGCGGCGTAGACTTTGGCGAAACCAGCCTGATCGCTTTGCAGCGTGAATTTCAAGAAGAAATTCAAGCAGAACTGGCCAATATCCGCTACTTAGGGTGTCTAGAAAACTTATTTGTGTTCGATGGCCGAGCGGGACATGAGCTGATTCAGCTCTACAAGTGTGACTTTGCTGATCCTAGATTTTACGAACTGGACGAACTAATTTTTGTCGAAGGCGATCGCCGGAAAAAAGCCCTCTGGGTCGAGAGCGATCGCTTCAAATCTGGAGAACTAACCCTGGTTCCAGAGCAGTTTTTTGATTATCTTTAACTTTCCAACTCACCCCTAAACCCCAAAAATATCAAGGGCACCCACAAGAGGTGCCCCTACCAGGTTAGACGTAGCTTTAACCCATAAAACTAGAAAGCTAGAAAAGCAGTAGATTACCGGAACATGCTACTGAGTGAGCTGTCTTCGTGAATTCTCCAAATTGCCTCACCCAAGATATTAGCCACCGAGAGTACCGTCAGTTGCTCAAAGCGGCTGGTGTCAGGCACTGGAATGGTATTGGTGACAATGATCTCCTCAAACAAGCCACTAGAGAGTCGCTCGATCGCTGGGGGTGAGAAAACAGCATGGGTAGCGCAAGCATAAACCTGACGAGCGCCCTCTTTGCGCAGGAGACGGGCTCCCTCACAGATTGTCCCCGCAGTATCGATCATGTCGTCTACCAAGATGGCAGTCTTGCCAGCAACATCTCCAACCACATTGAGCACTTCTGCAACATTATGAGCTTGACGACGCTTATCAATAATGGCGAGAGGAGCATCATTAAGCTTCTTAGCAAAAGCTCTAGCCCGTGCCACTCCACCGACATCTGGTGAAACGACCACAATATCCGATAAGTTCTTACTCGCTAAATAATCAAACACAACTGGTGAACCATAGACATGGTCACAAGGAATATCGAAATAGCCTTGAATTTGGGCCGAGTGCAGATCCATCGCTAAAATTCGATTTGCGCCAGCCTGAGTAATTAAGTTAGCCACAAGCTTGGCTGTAATGGACTCTCGCCCCGCAGTTTTACGGTCTGCTCTAGCGTATCCATAGTAAGGAATCACGGCAGTAATTTGCCGAGCCGAAGCTCGTCGGCAAGCGTCCACCATGATCAGTAGTTCCATCAGGTTATCGTTAACCGGTTGGCATGTTGGCTGAATTAGATAGACATCACACCCTCGGATCGATTCCTGAATTTGGATATAAAGTTCTCCATCGGCAAACCGTTTGCGGACCATGGGTCCTAGGTCCATGCCTAAGTAGCGAGCAACTTCTTGAGAGAGCGGTACATTAGCAGAGCCAGAAAACAACCGCAGACGACTATTGTCAGAAATAGTCGGCAGAGTTGGGTGAAGAGTCAAAGTTGCAGAACGGATCACAACAGGCCCCCGAAGCGCATTCATCGCAATATTATCATTCCGATCCAGAATCAGCCTCCAAAAATTCCCTGAATTAGGTGTAGCAATGGAGAGCAGTTTTTGCGGAATCTGACTAGGAATTGTCGCACAAGAGTGGAGAAGGAAACTAGCGATTTTTGGCTGAAGAATCTGTAGATCAATGAGAATTTCAAAGAAACTTGCAGATCGGCAGAAGTCAATAGCTGCGTTCACTTCCCGGCGGAACAGTCAGTAAGCAAGCTAAAATTGATCACTTAGCTGGCCTAGGCAGAATTCCTCATTCATACTTGCGGGAAAAATTCTGTCGAGTTTGTTGAGGAAACAGGTAAAAACCGCTCTACTTTAAGTAGGGCGAAAAATTTCTTCTAAAGGTGACGTTATGAGCTTAAAAGATCGCATTGGTAAAGATATTAAAGCGGCAATGAAATCTAAGGAGAAAGTTCGCTTAGAAACGATTCGCAGTATTAAAAAGGCATTGTTAGAAAAAGAAGTCAGTCTGAGACCCACTGGGCAGACAGAGTTGACGGAAGCCCAAGAAATGGAGTTAGTGCTACAACAAGCCAAACAACGCCGTGATTCGATCGAACAATACCAGCAAGCGGGACGCACTGACCTAGCTGAGCAGGAAGCGCAAGAACTGGCAATTTTAGAAACTTACTTGCCGACTCAACTCTCTGATGATGAGTTAAGTCAGGCCATTGATGAAATTATTACAGAGGTGGGAGCAACTTCACCGAAAGATCTCGGTAAAGTCATGGGGGCCGCTATGCAACGACTCAAAGGCCAAGCAGATGGCAAGAAGATTCAGGAGCTAGTGAAAGCGAAGTTGAATTGATAGGCTGTTGTGACAATAAAGCTGACCTTGGCTACAGTTAAAGTTGTCAGCTCAGCCACCACCCTACTACACGCTGTTTGCCACAATGGATCTGTTTATCACAATGGATGGTTTACCTACAGTCAATAACATCTGGGTGCTAGGGTGAGCGTGTGGTGTCCCTGCTGCAATCAACTCAAGGCCATCTAACCTGCTATGCAACCGCCAATTCCAATCGGGACTATTCTACAAAACCGTTACCGCTTGATTAGCATTTTGGGCCAGGGTGGATTTGGCCGAACTTATTTGGCAGAAGATCAAGGGCGTTTTAATGAGCGCTGTGCCTTAAAGGAGTTTATTCCAGCCCAGTCTAGCCCGTATGCTTTAGAGAAGTCTAAGGAATTGTTTCAGCGAGAAGCAGCAATTCTATATCAAATTCAGCATCCGCAGGTGCCGCAGTTTCGGGCGACGTTTGAGCAAGATCAGCGTCTCTTTTTAGTTCAAGACTATGTTGAGGGCAAGACCTATGGCACGCTGGTCCAGGAGCGGACAGCCCAAGGTTATCCCTTTTCGGAGTCAGAGGTAATTCAATTACTGCGACAAATTTTGCCTGTCCTGGCTCATATTCACAGCAAGGGGATTATTCATCGGGACATCTCACCAGATAATTTGATTTTGCGCGAAAGTGACCATTTGCCAGTCTTGATTGATTTTGGGGTGGTGAAAGACCTGGCGACCCGGATTCAGTCTCCAGAGACGGTGCCACAAGCCACTACGGTTGGCAAGTTTGGCTATGCCCCCAGCGAACAGATGCAGACGGGTCGGGCTTACCCCAGCAGTGACCTCTATTCTTTGGCGGTACTATCTATAGTCTTGCTGACGGGGAAGGAGCCACAAGAACTTTACAACGAAAGTACTCTGACTTGGCATTGGCAAGATTTGACCAAGGTTAGCCCTGGCTTGGCTCAGATTTTGAACCAAATGCTGAGTTATAAACCGGGCGATCGCTATCAATCTGTAGCTGAGGTGGTTCAAGCACTACAAGCTTTGACTCAGCCCACGGTTGTTTCGCCGCCAACTCCGCCCCCACCCTATCCGGGGCAATCTCCATCACCGCCTCCTCCTGTCCAGCCTCAGGCTCAGGTACCATCGCCGCCACCTCCTACCCAGACACCTCCTCCAGCCCCGCCACCTCCGGCTAACCCAAACATATCCCAGGTGGCAACGGTTGCCGTAGGTCGCAGGCCAGACCCAGTAAATCCCAACCCCAATAGTGATCCCAACCGGATCAATCCTGTAATTCCAGCTCCTTCGAGTGGTCCGTCTTGGGAAAATCCTTGGGCGATCGCGGCAGTGGGAACAACTTTAGCTTTAGCAGCAGGACTAGGGTCTTGGGCTCTCGTTACTTCTTTACTGCGCTCTCCCGAAGATCCGGTTGCCCCAACCCCTACCGTTGCCATTAGCCCCACCTCCACACCTAGCCTCACACCTAGCCCTAGCCCTAGTCCTACGCCCACGCCCAGCCCTAGTCCTGTACAGTTCAGCCAACAGTTAAATGTCACTCCTGGCGAACAAAATACGGTTCAAGGTGGGTTGAAAGCCAACGAAACCATTAGCTACATTGTGCCAGGGCAGCAAAATCAGACCCTCAGTGCTTATTTAGGGGGTGAAGGGATTTTGATGAGCGTGTTAGGCCCAAATCAGAATCCAGTGAATAATCGCGCCAGACGGGTTTCTGCGTGGGAAGGAACGCTGCCTTATACCGGAGACTACTACATTCAATTGAGTCCAGTGCGGGGTATTGCTCAGGCTGATTATGAATTGGAGTTAAACATCAGTAACCCGGCTGAACCGACACCCAGTCCTACTCCTAGCCCCACTCCTAGTCCTACCCCCAGTCCTACACCTGCCGCCGTTGACGTGGAACGAGTCAGTTTTCCGGCAGGTGCAACAGAGACACAAGTGTCGGGTCAGACCAATCCCACGACAATCAAGCGCTATTTAGTTACGGCTCAAGCAGGACAAGTACTCAATGTAGAAATTCTCGATGGCGCAGCTACACTCGACATTCGCTACCCGGATGGCCGATTGGTGGAAGATGCTTCCGGCATTGTTTCCTGGCAATCGCAGCTTCCGACTGATGGAGACTACCAAATTGATGTGATTGCAGCTCGTGATACTAACTTTACGCTGGCTGTCAGTGCCCAGAATGCGGAGCCATCGCCCTAGCTGGTGTCGAAATGACAAAATTTGGCTCAAACTAACTGTCTGTAGGGGAGGAGGGTAAAGTATAGTTTGAGACTGCTTTTAACTTCGTAATTATATAGACATACTAACTACTTCCCTTGAACGCACTACTTATTGCTGGAACTGATACTGACGCAGGTAAAACTGTCCTAACCAGTGCCCTTGCTGCTTATTGGCAGACCTACTGCACTTCACGCAGTTTAGGGATCATGAAACCGATCCAATCGGGTGTGGGCGATCGCGAACTCTATATCCGTCTCTTCAACCTCAATCAATCGGCTGACGAAATTACCCCGCTCTACTTTCAAGCTCCCCTAGCACCACCCCTAGCTGCGGATCGCGAAGGTCGTCGCATTGAGCTAGAACTGGCTTGGAAAGGCTTAGAATCGCTACGACAGCAACGAGATTGGGTGTTAGTAGAATCTCTGGGCGGTTTGGGTTCTCCCGTAACTCACGAAACCACTGTGGCAGATTTGGCATGGGATTGGCGACTGCCGACTGTACTAGTGGTGCCTGTCCGTTTAGGAGCGATCGCCCAAGCGGTGGCTAATGTCGCTTTAGCCCGCCAAACGCGGGTACACCTTAAAGGGATTGTGTTGAATTGCACTCAACCTCGCACAGAGCAAGAAATAGAGGATTGGGCACCTAGAGATTTAATTCAGTCTTTAACTCATGTCCCAGTTTTGGGCGTTATTCCTTACGTGAGCGATGTCACAGATTTGGCAAAGTTAACTCAAGTAGCAGCTAATTTAGACCTAGAACAACTGATGCCAATTTTTACCCCACTTGAAGAATTTTCAAGAGTAGGCGAGTAGTGGGCGATCGCGACGGATTCTAACTAAAGCTTCAACTAAAACTATTTACCTATTTGCATCCTGCTCAACTCTCAGGAAGTGACCAATCGACGCTAAATTAGTTGAATAAGCGTTTAGCAGTGACCTGCCCAGCGGTTAACCTGAGCCACTGGCCCCCATTCGCAGAGGCGACCATGCCAAGATTTCAAAGAAACGACAACTTCATCGATAAAAGCTTCACCGTCATGGCAGACATGATTCTGAAAGTCTTGCCAGCCACCAAAAAGGAAAAGGAAGCATTTGCCTACTACCGGGATGGCATGTCTGCTCAGGCGGATGGCGAGTATGCCGAAGCCCTCGAAAACTATTTCGAAGCCCTGAAGCTGGAAGAAGATCCCTACGATCGCAGTTACGTTCTTTACAACATTGGCTTAATCCGTACCAACAATGGTGAACACGAAGAAGCCTTAAAGAACTACTTAGAAGCGATCGAACTAAACCCTCGTTTACCTCAAGCCCTCAATAATGTGGCAGTGATTTACCACTATCGAGGTGAGCAGGAAAAAGAGGCGGGTAATCTTGAGGCCGCTGAAGCCTTGTTTGATCAAGCGGCTCAATATTGGAAAAGCGCCATTCGGATGGCCCCTAACAACTATATTGAGGCGCAAAACTGGCTCAAAACCACAGGTCGTTCACAAATGGATGTGTACTTCTAGTTGATAGTTTGAGTTGATTAGTTTTCAGCAGCTAATAGTTCGTTGCTGTTAGCTGTGCTTTTTTCAACCTTTAGTGCTGAGTTACTGACCCATGCTGGATCGTGATCAAGTTCATAAAGTGGCTCACCTTGCCCGTTTAGAATTAGCGGTTGAAGAGGAAGAAAAATTTGCCACCCAACTAAGCAGTATTTTGGACTACTTTGAGCAGCTCAGTGAGCTAGACACAAGCAATGTAGAACCAACGACACGGGCGATCGATTTAAGTAATGTGACGCGATCGGATCGGTTGCAGCCTTATGGCGATCGCGAAACCATTCTAGAGGGTGCGCCTGAGCGGGATGACAACTTTTTTAGAGTGCCTAAAATCATTAATGCTGATTAATAGTCCGTTAGAGATTAACAACTTTAATCAAAGAGAGCACTAGGAAGGGGGACGTAGATTTGCGTCCCTTTTTTAATTTATGGATGTAATGAGTGCTTGTAAGCCTAGGAAAAGCTCAGTAAACTCTGACATTTGGCTCTAGTCTATCTGTGGATGGATGCCACAGAGCTAAGTGCAGAATGGTCTACTCCCTGGAGGAAGATATTTACACCATCATTAAGGCAGATTTCTAAAAATTTGCCTTCTGATTTAATTGGCAAAGTCCTTTGTTGAGGTTAAGTCTTGTGAAGGCTAAATACGTTACCCTCTTTGGGACAGCCCTAGCCCTGACTCTGACGGGTGGTGCTGCTGTTGCCCAATCAAGTGGCACCACTGCCCCCTCTGGTGCAGAAATCAAGCTTTCCCCAGAAGGCTTTAAAATTCTGTGCGAGGTTTTCCCCCTAAACTCTCGCTGCCCTGGCGGTAGCCCTACTACCAGTCCGACCGCTGCTCCAACTAGCCCTGGAGAGCTTGACGACACGACTGAGCCTGCTGATACCACCACAGACACAACCGAAACAGACACAACTCGGCCTGCGGGTCCACCCAGCTCGCCCGGTAGCCCTGATAGCGGTACTGTACCTGAAGTAGATCCTGCTAGCCCAGATGATTCCGGCACTATGACTGATCCCGGCATGGCCCCAGATGGTTCTATGTCACCTGAAGTTGACCCCGGTATGACTCCAGATGGCTCTATGACTCCTGAAGCTGACCCTAGCATGGCTCCAGATGATTCTATGACTCCTGAGGCTGACCCCAGCATGGCTCCAGATGGTTCTATGACTCCTGAGACTGAGCCTAGCTCAGAGCCAGTCACCCCTTAAGTGCTCTCAGGTTCCAATAAAGTTAAGACCCCTGAGTTTTAACGCTTCAAACTCATACCAAGACCCTAAAGTTTGAACTATCCAGCTCTAAGTGATAAAGCTTCTCGTAGAGCTGGATTTTGTATGGGCAGTTAAAGCACTCGTAGCACGCTAGAAACGTTACTGGTAGATGACAAGCCACGAATTTCGTCTAAAGCTTGGCGAAAGTTTCCTTCTGAGACGTCATGCGTAACGACTACGATTTCTGCCAAACCGTCTTGAATGCCAATTTGGACCACTGATTCTAAGCTAACTTGATGATTGCCGAAACAGGTGCCCAATTTGCCGATCACACCAGGGTAGTCTTGGGTGAGGAAACGAGCGTAGAAGCGGGTTACTAAGTCTGCCATTGGCGCGATCGCGCTGTAGTGCTGGTGAGAGCAAGCTAGTAGGGGATGCGCGGCTTGGGGTTCTTGTGTGGGTGGAGCTAATTTAGCTTGCAGCACCGCAGCAATGTTGAGCACATCTGACACGACTGCACTAGCGGTTGGCCCTGCACCTGCACCGCGACCAAAGAACATCACCTGCCCAATGGGTTCGCCTTCTACCAAGATGGCGTTGTAGACATCGTTGACGCTAGCAAGGGGGTGAGATTTGGGAACTAGAGTGGGATGTACCCGAATTTGGAGCTGTTCTGGTTCGCTGTCGGTAGAAACTGTGTTGCGCTTAGCGATCGCCAGCAGCTTAATCACAAAACCGAGATTTTCAGCGTAGGCAATATCAGCAGCACTGACCTGACGAATGCCTTCACAGTACACTTCGGCTAACTTGATTCGGCCCCCAAAAGCGAGTGAAGCTAAAATCGCAATTTTGTCAGCCGCATCCAGTCCGTCCACATCAGCAGTGGGATCGGCTTCGGCATAGCCCAGCCGTTGAGCATCGGCTAGCACCTCAGCGAAGTCAGCACCTTCGTTTTGCATCCGGGTCAGGATGTAGTTTGTAGTGCCATTTACAATGCCCATAACCGTGTGGATGCGATTGGCTCCGAGCGATTGCTTTAGGGGTTGAATCACTGGAATCCCGCCACCCACTGCCGCTTCTAGCAGCACATAGACCCCTGCTTCGTTGGCAGCGGTAAAAATCTCAGCGCCATAACGGGCGATCGCGGCTTTATTGGCTGTGACAACATGCTTACCATGAGCAATGGCTTGTAGGATCAGCGATCGCGCTGGCTCTAAACCGCCCATAACCTCAACCACAATATCGATGTCTGGATCAGTCACAATCGATTCTAAGTCTGTGGTCAGTAGGTAAGTCGGTAAGTCGATTTCACGAAATTTGTCCAGCGATCGCACCCCAACTCGATGAATTTCTAGCGCTTTTAAGAGGGGGTGGCGCTGCGTTGGATCGAGCAAAATCTGTGCGGTACCCGTTCCTACTGTTCCCAGTCCTAGCAAACCGACTTTGAAGGTCACAACCGTTAATCCCAAATTCCAATAAGTTCTAACAAATGAATAAGCCCTAGGGTTTGAATCTTCAGGAAGGAAAGCTTCCTCGCAGATCCAGACTCTAGGGCTAGTGTAACTGTAACTGTTGACATTCTGAGACTTCAGCTCAGAGGAGTCATTGAGAGACATTCAGAAAGGCGATCCCGACTTAGTAGGTTTCTACGTGCCAGCGCTCGCTCTTCTTCATTTGCTTCTGGTAATCGCTCCAAGTCACGCCATCTTTGGCAGCCGCAGCAGACAAGGCTTCATCAATGCCGCCTTCCATACCCTTCAGACCGCAAATGTAGGTGTGGGTATTTTCTTGCTGGATCAGCTTCCACAACTCATCTGCGTACTCAGCAACTCGGTCTTGGATGTACATCCGACCGCCAGAAGCATTCTTCTGCTCACGGCTGATGGCATAGGTGAGGCGGAAGTTCTCAGGATAGCGCTGTTGGATTTCCTCCAACTCTTCTTTGTAGAGAATGTTGGGGCTGGTAGGAATACCGAAGACCAACCAAGCGAGACCCTTGAATTCGTAATTAGGATTGGCTTGGCGTTCAGCGTCCTTAAACATGCGCCACAAGTAAGCCCGGAAAGGTGCGATACCTGTTCCAGTCGCAAACATGATCACATTCGCGTTGGGATCGGTAGGCAGGAGCATTTCCTTACCGACTGGCCCTGTGATTTTGACCTCATCGCCTTCTTTGAGGTTGCACAGGTGGGTCGAGCAAACCCCATAAACGGTTTCGCCCGTTTCGGGGTGCTTGTACTCTAGCTGACGCACGCAGAGAGATACAGTTTTGTCATCCACGCGATCGCCATGCCGAGTAGACGCGATCGAGTACAGACGAAGCTTTTCTGGTTTACCTTTTTTATCAATACCAGGTGGAATAATCCCGATACTTTGGCCTTCTAAATAGCGCAAGTCACCACCAGAAACATCAAAAATTAGGTGACGTACGGTACCAATTCCGCCTTCGCCTACTAACTCTTCGTTAGAAACACATTTACCTAAATAGGGGCTATTGGGACGGTAAATATTAACAGGGACATTTTCTTCGAATAGAGCTTTATGCTTTGCGCCTGCTGCTGGAGCAGAATCTGCTTGCATCTTGGCAGGTTGAGCCGTAGGCGTAGATTGTGTGGCCTGCGAGCTAGTTCTAGGAGCCGCATTCCCATTGGTAAGCGTTTCACTATTAAGTGGCTCAATGCCAACAATCTTGCCACCCATCCGCAAAATGCGCTGCATTACATCGCTCATGCGGTTATAAGGCACTGTGATAAATGTGCTACCACTGCGGCGAATAGGGTAGTTCGTTTTATCTGTTTCCGAATTCTGCCGCAAACCGACTACTTCATAGCGGAAGAGACGGCTACCGGAAGCCGTGTTGCCAGCACTGCCCGCTGCACTTGGATTGAACATTGCTATAGATATCTCCGAACCCAACTTAACTTAACATTCTGCTACAAAGCGTTGTTGGCTCCCATTTAATGTTAGCCTTACGCCTCAATTGCAAGCTTCAAAGAATTGCAAGCCTCAAAGGACTCAATCATCAAATCCGCATCACGCAGCTATAGAAGCCATGCCTACTTCTAATAGAGTATAGGAAGACCGGAATATCTCGGCCTCTTTCTCATGGCTACCCAAAGCATAAAAGGTTAGTCAGCAAAAGAATGTCAATGTTGAGCCAATTTCATTTCTTTAAAATGCGCAATTAACCTTAGCATAGATAGGAACCGAGCTAATTTTCAATTCAGGCTGAACTTGTAGAGGGGATCATGTTCTGGTAAGATTAACTGCTAAAGTAGTACTAAATACTTACTAGAAAAACTTCCTCAGGCTAAGCGGTAGCTCTTTTGCTGCATGCTTGCTTTGTATCTGCCTTTGTGCTAGCTTTCTAAGCCGCACTACCCACTCCGGGCAACTCCGGGCGTAAATTCCGGACTCTAGAGTGAATCTGCTCAAAACTCAGTTAGTGAACAGTCTATTTAACGATCGTTAGAGGGAATCTATGACCAGTAAGCCAGACCGCGTGGTTTTAATTGGCGTTGCCGGAGACTCCGGGTGCGGTAAATCTACATTTTTGCGCCGATTGACAGATTTGTTTGGGGAAGATTTTGTTACCGTAATCTGCCTCGACGACTACCACAGTCTGGACCGGAAGCAACGTAAGGAGACCGGGATTACCGCCCTTGATCCCCGTGCTAACAACTTTGACTTGATGTACGAGCAGGTCAAAGCTCTGAAAAACGGCCAGTCTATTGATAAGCCTATCTACAACCACGAAACGGGTGCGATCGATCCTCCAGAACGGATTGATCCCAATCACATCATCGTGATTGAAGGGTTGCATCCTCTGCATGATGAGCGGGTGCGATCGCTGATTGACTTCAGCGTTTACCTCGACATCAGTGACGAAGTGAAGATTGCTTGGAAGATTCAGCGGGATATGGCTGAGCGTGGTCACACCTATGATGACGTGATGGCTGCCATCAATGCTCGTCGCCCTGACTTCGAAGCTTATATCGATCCCCAAAAGGGCCACGCCGATGTGGTGATTCAGGTACTACCCACTAACCTGATCAAAGGTGAAACGGAGCGCAAAGTTCTTCGCGTTCGCATGGTGCAGAGAGATGGGATTGAAGGATTTGAGCCAGCTTATCTATTTGATGAAGGCTCTACCATCGACTGGACACCTTGTGGCCGTAAGCTGACCTGCTCCTACCCCGGTATCAAGATGTTCTACGGTCCTGATACCTACTACGATCACAGCGTTTCCGTGCTGGAAGTGGATGGTCAGTTCGACCAGCTAGAGGAAGTCATCTACATTGAGAAGCACCTCAGCAAGACTTCGGCTAAGTACGAAGGTGAAGTGACTCATCTGTTGTTGCAGCACCGGGAGTATCCTGGTTCGAACAATGGCACTGGCTTGTTCCAAGTGCTAACGGGTCTGAAAATGCGGGCGACTTACGAGCGTTTGACAGCTAAAGAAGCGAAGACCAAAGTAGCAGCTAACGTCTAAAGCTTTTTGTTTCCATCACCGGCTGTATTACTGGGGCGCGAGGCTGAGGTCTCGCGCTTTTTCTATGGTGTTATGGAGTGTGTTGTGTTTCAGGGCGTTATGGCGATCGCAAAGCTAATGCTAAGGCTGAGCTGACTCCTGACCCTCTAAAACCTGACTCTCTAAAAACTCAATTCCCCATTCGTGCATAGAGTTCAAAATTGGCTTCAGGGTTTCACCTAAGGGAGTTAGCGAGTATTCCACTTTGGGTGGCACTTGCAGGTAAACTTGGCGATGAACTAAGCCATCTTGCTCCATTTCTCGCAATTGCTGAGTCAGCATTTTTTGGGTGATGCCTTGTAAGGCGCGGTGTAACTCCCCGAAACGTTTTACGCCAGGAAATAGTTCGCGGATAATCAGAACTTTCCAGCGACCGCCGATCACAGCTAGAGTGGTTTCCACTGGACAAGTGGCGCGATCGCGGTTCTCGGCTTGAGGCTCCATAGTATCTTTTGGAGTAGTATCCAACTTTTGAATATGTACTTCCATTTAAGCGTCTTTAAGCGTCAAAAGTTAGCGAATGGCCAAACGTCAGCGAATCGGTTGTTGAGCCATTGTTTTGCTCAGTAGGCTTTGCTCAGTAGGACGATCGGGTTGACTGCGGTCTGTCCTTGCGGGCGGATCTCGAAATGGCAGTGAGGGCCAGTGCTGTTACCTGTACTGCCTAGCTCAGCAATGATTTGGCCTTGTTGTACCTGTTGGCCTAATCGGACTAAATTTTTCTGGTTGTGGGCATAGAGCGTGACGCTGCCGTTGGGATGTTGAATTTTGACTAGGTTGCCGTAGCCTCCTTCGTTCCAACCAGAACTAATCACGACTCCAGCCGCTGCGGCTTGAATGGGCGTACCCACAGGACCTGCAATATCAATGCCATGGTGCATGCGACCCCAACGTGGGCCAAATCCAGAGGTGACTACGCCTTTGACAGGCCAAATATACCCTGCCTGGATGGAAGAATCTGTAGGCCAAACAAAGTTGCGATTTGAACTGGATGGGCTGTAGGTCGCGATGGGCTGGCGTGGCACTGCTACTTGAATCAGTCTGATCAATCCAGGCGCTGAATCGGAGGTGGTAACTTGAATTCTGTAGTTTTGGGGAGTCGCGATCGCAGGGTTTGATAGCCCAACTGCGAAGCTCCCGATCGTTAAGGATGCGGTTAGTAGCAATTGCAGAGGATGACGGTTTGATGAAGGGAGAGTCATGCGTGATTGGTTCAATTCGACAAAGGACGGAGCAAGGACACCCTATTTCACACCAAAGGCACGATTGCTAATAGATGGCAAATCGCATAGTCCCCACTTTGCCTGGAACCCCTAGAAAATTAACTAGCGTTTATACGGATCTCCGCCCGATTCTTTATCTCATCATTTTTTGAGATTTGGCAGAATTTGCCGATGTAACTTATCGGGTGCCCGCAGGCTCAATTTGTAAGTCTTCTTCTTGAGCCTCGAAGATGATATCTATACCGCGCACATCTCGGAAGGTAAATTCGGCTCGGCGATCGCGGGCATAATCCACACGACTGGCACCCGTAGTTCTACGTTGGGTTTCCCCTAAAGAACGGATGGTTAACCGTTCTGGCGCTACATCTTGACGGAGTAGATAGTTTCTCGCGGCTAAAGCTCGACGGCGACCTAAGTCTAAGTTGTAGGCATCGCTAGCACGCGGATCGGTGTGACCTTCAATATCAACCACGATGAAAGGATATTCTCGGAGTACGCCAGCAATTTGGTCGAGCACTGCGGCACTCTCTGGACTGATGGTGTCTTTGTCTAGGGCAAAGTGGATGTTTCTGGGCACACGTAGCCGAATGGGTTCTGGAGTCGGAGGGGGTTCGACTGGAACTGGGGGTGGCACTTGGGCCACGGGGGGAGTGGTGCAGCGGGGCACTTCTGTAACGGGAGTTGGTGCTGAAGGGGGTGTAACAGGCCCTTGGGTGCTGCGAATGGTGGCATTGGCGGCAGGCTCCGAGGTGCCATAACGGGGGTCTGTGGCGATCGCGCTAATTTGTGCTCCGGGCTGCACATTGGTCAAGGTGGCGCTAAATTGGCCTGCGTCGTTGGCTGTTGTGGTAGCGATCGCTTGACTTAAAGGTGCATAACCAGGGAACAACTCGATAGCTTTGTTCTTGGCTTCTGGCTCCTGCGTCCTAGCCTCAACTCGATAAATCTCTACTTGAGCACCCGGATCGGCTTTGCCATCTACATTGACTTGATTGTTGAGCAGGATAAATTCTGAACTGAGCCATTGAGGAGCATTAATGGCCGAGTTGCCAGTATCTAAGCGCCGATTGCCTGAATTGCGAGGGGGGTTGGGGCCATCGCCGCGTTGGTAGTCTTGCACGCCCACATTTTGCTGAGTATTGAGGTCAATGCTGAGTCCTTCTAAGGCAGCAAATTGGTTGTCTTGAATTAAGTTGCGATCGCTTTTGGGATAGGACGTGACTACGACTCCAGGCCCAGTTTGATCACTAATCTGGTTTTGGGTTACCTGATGCTGATTGCCCATCAAATAAACTGCGGCTCGCCGCAACCTCCGTCCATTCAATTTGATTTGGTTGGCTTGAATCTGCACTGCCCCGTCAGGTTTAAACAAATAAATGCCGCTGCCATCGTTGCCACAAATCAAGTTAGCCGTAATTTGGGAGCGATCGATCACACCTTCGAGCCGAATGGCGTCGGGCATCCCTGCCATGCCGTTGCCCACAATAATGTTTTCTGTGATCTGTGTACTCTCGGCGCGAACCGCAGTAATAATGCCGCTGCCATCGTGGTTAGCAATTCGATTACGCCGAATCACGGTGCCGACTCCATTAAACACAGACACCCCAAACGCCGATGGATTGGCAGGCATCTGTTCATCGGTGGTTAGACCTAGCCAGTTGTTCTCGATCGTGACGTTCTGCGGCGGTTGGTCTTCAGCGCTGAATGGGAAGTTGGCATAGGGCGGTTGCTGTTGGCTGGTGTCTGGAGGTGGTAAACGGTGAGCAATAAAAATATCAGCCGGAGGGGTGCTGGCTGGCACTTGACGACGGGAGTTAAATCCGAAGAGACTGAGACCCCGAATCGTCACATTATCTGCGACTACAGTGAGTCCGCGAAATACTTCCTGTCCCTCCGCAGGAGTAATGGCAACGACTGGGATTGGAATGGTAATCTCAGCCGTGGCCGATTTTTCCGCATCGTATCCAGGTTGTGTGGTGCCATCTAGGACTAAGCCTGGGCTATCCAGCGGGGGCAAGACTGAGGTGAGGCGAATCGTTGTTTGCTCGGCAGGTAAGCTGAATTCGATCCGAGAAGAGGCATCAGCGCTCAGCGGAGTCACTTGGGCTTGTTCCTCTGTACTCAAGCGATCGCGCTCTAAGGTGCCACTGGTCAGGGCGATCGCCTCTCGCAGGGTCAGCGCTGCATCTGATTGGATCGGCCCATCTTGGTTGCTGTTGACCACCACCTGCATAGGTGGCGCAGGCGGAGTCTGATTTGTAGCCCGGTTGGTAGGGTTGGGAGCTGCCGTGACGCTAGTCGCGATCGCGATTTCGGTGAGTCCAACCCAAAGTCCCAGGAGGGTAGCCGATTTGAAGCGGTAGGATGCAGGCATAGTCAAGCGATGGAAAGTGACGATTGGAAGGTAACGAGCAAAGGTAACGAGCAACAGAGTGATTCAGAGTTTACCTTGATTCTCAAGAGCTTACCCAAAACAGGCACCTCAACGGATAACGCAACGGGTAGGATAACGCAACAGGTAGTAGTTTCCCGTAGGATCAAAACAGTTTCACTCAAACAACGGAATTATAAAGCTGTGGCCTCATTAAGCGATGCAAACAACGCTGCAACTCCCTTGCCCCTCGCCCGAACCCCCCTGTTTGAGCATGCAGTTGCTCTGAAAGCTCGCATGACTGCATTTTCTGGCTGGGAAATGCCCGTGCAGTACCTCGGCATTGCTCAAGAACACCAAGCGGTGCGGCAGCAAGCAGGTATGTTTGACATTTCCCACATGGGCAAATTTGTGCTGAAAGGCCAGCAGGTGATCGAGCAGCTCCAGGGTTTAGTACCTTCAGATTTAAGTCGGCTTCAACCTGGGGCCGCTCAATACACCGTTTTGCTCACACCAGAAGCGGGCATTGTGGATGATTTGATTGTGTATTACCAGGGAGAAGATGGGGCAGGACAACCGACGGTCGTGCTGATTGTTAACGCAGGCACGACGCTAAAAGACAAAACTTGGTTGACCGAGCATCTTGGGCTAAACCAGATTGACTTTCAAGATCTTTCAACCGACAATGCCCTGATTGCGGTGCAAGGTCCCCAAGCGATCGCCTGTTTACAACCTTTAGTGGAGGCAGACTTGAGCGCCGTAAAACCGTTTGGGCATTTGATGGCTCCTGTTTTGGGTCAGCCTGGTTTCTTGGCTCGCACAGGCTACACCGGAGAAGATGGTTTTGAAGTCATGGTGGATGCTGCGGCAGGTGCAGAACTGTGGCGATCGCTACTGGCGGCTGGGGTGACCCCTTGCGGTTTGGGTTGTCGGGATACCCTGCGTTTAGAGGCAGCGATGGCTCTGTACGGCCAAGATATTGACGAAACAACCACACCTCTAGAAGCAGGTCTGGGCTGGCTCGTACATCTAGACACTAAAGGCGACTTTATCGGGCGATCGGTGCTAGAGCAACAAAAGCGAGCAGGTGTGGAACGGCGGTTAGTGGGGCTAAAAATGGCAGGGCGCAATATTGCACGGCATGGCTACCCGGTGCTGCATGAGGGGCAAACGGTGGGTGAAGTCACGAGTGGCAGTTGGTCGCCAACTTTGGAGCAGGCGATCGCCCTAGCTTATGTCCCTACACCTCTAAGCAAAGTGGGACAGCAACTTGATATAGAGATCCGTGGCAAACTCTATCCGGGAGAGGTGGTGAAACGGCCCTTCTATCGACGCCAGACCAGCCTATGATGCCTAACTGCTCAGTAGCGTGTTACCTTTTCCTCAGCCGTGATCTTGAATATTTTCAAAAAGTTTTTGCGATAAAATTCCGGTTCGCTCATGATTAGAAGAAGTTTTTTAGCTTTTTCACCGATTGAACCTGTTTTATGCGGATACTCAATTTGACAGCCTGTAAGCGAGATTAGACATTCGGTTGCTGGTTATCAATTGGCAAAACGTGTAAATGTTGCTAAGCAATGTTCACGGTAGATACGAGATTTTCTGGTGGGTAGTAGGAGTGGTTCAGTCATGATACCGAGCGAGCACAGGCTTCTTCACAGCCCGAATAGCGTCACCACACAAGATCACAAGCGAATGTTGTGGCGGACGGTTTGGCAACATTGGATGAGAAAAGAAACGCTGACCTATGTCCGCACGGCGGCGGCCTGCACTTTATTAACCCTAGTGGCAGGCAGTTTAACGGCAGAGGCGAAGGCGGATGTAGTCGTTCCGGTAGCCTCGGTGCCAGAACCTGGTAGCTCCGTGGTCTCAACCAGTGCGGCTGATCTGACAGGGACTCCCGCGATCGCGCCTCCCGAAAGTTCTTTGGCAGCAGAGTTTGCAGCAACCTCCCTCCCAGGTCTTCAGCGGGATTGGTCGCCTATTTCAGTGGAATCAGCGGTAACAGTCAATGACTTGGCTCCAGAAGTCGCTGCTAGCGAACTGGGTACGACTGATCAGGCTGTCCTAGACTCCGAGCCTCAATCCACTGCGGTTGCCTCCGATTCGGATCGCTCTAAAGCTCAGGTTGTGGCGGCACAGCCAAAGCAACTTACATCTAGCGCCTCAGCAGCGACAGGACTGGCAGCTACACCGGAAACTGTAGAGCCTGAATTTGCCGTAAGCGATCGTGATGCTGAACCTGCGATCGCGCCTTTGGCCCTGCCTAAATCTGAGTATCAATTAGCTCAAGTTAGTTCGTTTTCGGATATTCAAGGCCACTGGGCGCAAAGTGTGATTGAAGCATTGGCTGCGAGAGATGTAGTGCGCGGTTTTCCCGATGGCACCTTTCGACCTGATGTGACAGTAACCAAAGCCCAATTTGCGGCGATTGTCCGGCAGGCGTTCCAAGTGCAACCTGTACGTACTTCGGTGCAGTTCTCAGATGTGGCGGCTAATTATTGGGCGTATAACGCCATTGATGAAGCGTACCGCTCTGGATTTGTCTCTGAGTCCGGTAACAATCTGTTTCGCCCAGACCAAGGCATCTCCCGCAATCAGGCGCTAGTGGGTTTAGTGAATGGCTTACAGCTAACTTCTGAGTCCAACAGCACCGACGTTTTAGAAACTTATTTCCAAGATGCTGCCCAACTAGCCGCTGCCGATCGCAATGACCTAGCGATCGCTACCGAGAAGCGATTGGTGGTGAGTTACCCAAATGTGAGGTCGTTGAACCCTAGCCAACTGGCGACGAGGGCGGAAGTAGCAGCTTCTGTTTACCAAGCCTTGGTGCAAAGTGGGCAAGTTTCAGCTTTAGATGCTAGCGCGATCGCCTCTCAGTATATTGCTGGCCCAGCGACCACGGCAGTAACTCCCCCAGCGACCTCAGAAACACTACCAACCACACCCACCACAGCAGCGGCTCCTTCTGAAGAAACAATTCAAGGGCTGCAAACCCGTTTGCAAGCTTTGGAAACCGAGGCGGAAAACTTTGGCAATGTCTTTGAAGGCTCACCAGCGCTCAGCATTGCCAACCCGGTAGGCTTTGGGGCTGATAATGGCACAGGATTCATTAGTGCTTTCTATCAAGAGCGCACCCGACGCAGCAACAAGGATGATGGTGCAGTTGGGATTGGGGTTGGTTTAGGAGATGCCCGTAGAAATGTTGGGGTCGAGCTTTCCTACACGATTGCCAGCTTTGGTTCTAATCGTGACTTTGGTACGGGCGGATTTAACGTAAAAGTTCATCGCGCCTTCTCAGAAGATTTTGCTGCGGCAGTGGGTTGGAACGGCTTCATAACAGTTGGAGATGAAACTGACTTTGAGGATTCACTTTACGCGACAGCTACTAAAATTTTCCGGACGCGCCAAGACTTAAGCTCTTCCTTTAGCCGAGTTGCCCTGACCGGGGGGGTTGGGAACGGTCAATTCCGTTTGGAAGATGATGCGTTTGAAGACGACGAGACTGTGAATGTGTTTGGTAGTGTGGCTGTGCGGGTGGTGCGCCCAGTAAGCGCGATCGTGGAATGGACAGGACAAGATCTAGCAGCAGGGTTATCGATTGTGCCGTTTAAGAACCAAAGTTTGGTGATTACCCCAGCTCTGCGAGACATTGCAGGTGCAGGAGATGGGGCTCGCTTTGTTTTGGGGCTAGGTTACTCCTGGAAGTTTTGATAGTGAGACGTGATGGCAAGAAATCGGGTACCTACTGCTTGATTTCTTGCCAAATTGTTGGAAGTTGATTTTAACTTAGGAGCAATGTTATGCCGAAAATGGCATGGAAGATTAGTTTTGTAAAAGGACTCCTTTTAGGGGGAGCTATCTTAATCGCTCCATTTAATGCCAACGCTGAGCCTACTCCTGGGGCTGCTTCTGATTATTCTGGTGGCAATGTTATGAACAATACTGCTCCCCGGTTTCCTACTCCAGGTCTAAGCCCCGATACAATTGCAACTGCTAATCGACTGTCGCAAGAATTAGCAAGTGCTCGAAATGCTTACACCACGACTGAGCAGGAGGCGACGCGGGTTCCTCGGCGTTTTGCTCGTGGCCCTGGTGGAGATTGTGTCAATCCAGCTCTGTCGCGTTTGAATGAGGCGATTCGAGCCTCGGAAGAATTTCTCAGTGGTTTGAGTAGTGCTCAAGTGGAACAACTGAGAAGGACTTCTAACTTAAAGATTTGGTAGTGCTTTTGCATTCGGTTAGGGCAGTGGTTTAGTAGCAGTGGTCTAAGTGAGGAGGAACGCTATGGTGATGCGAGCGAAGCGAAAAAATAGTGGGAACGCCAGATTGCCTTGGTGGTTGGGCGCGATCGCGAGCGGTTTCCTGTTGGGAGGTTTAGCGGCTCCAGTTCAGGCTCAGGAAATCTTTGGCTCTGAGGGGATTCGCTTTGATGCCAATACGATTGTAGAGTTTGAGTTTATTGAATCGAATGGGGCATACCAGTCTGTTTTTGGGATCGTGAATTTGGAAACGGGGGAAAGAACACCGCTGTTTACGGAAGTGAAATCTTCTGATAATCCTCAACCGTTGATGGAACCCTCCGATTACAGCTCTGACCTTGGTACCGAGAATAACGATGACTTTTTAGGAACTCCGGGCAATACGGTGCCTGAACCGTTGGCTGAGTTTGAGTTTCAGGCCAATACTCGCTATGCCTTCTATTTGGAGTCTAGTTTTCAGGGACGACCCGCTGGCGTGCTTTATTCCACCAATTTCCAAAACCAAACCAATGGCAGCAGATTGGTGAGATTTGAGGGAGGGTTGGGCAATCTGGCTGACCAAGGGATCACGATTATTTGGGATGACACGGGTTCTGTGATCGTGAAGCCGAATGCTCAAGATCGAGACTTTGATGACTTTTTGGTTCGCGCTGGGGGGCATTTGGCTTGCCCTTATGGTACGACCACAAGCCAGCAGCAGTCTCAGCTCAAGTCTGTCAACGCTGGTGGCGGCACCCTGATTAGCCAAGCCACTTGCCGCTAGCAAAACTCGGCTTGATTTAGCTCCTCTGACCTCTCCCAAGTGTGGGGGAGCTAGACTCTTCGATATTTAGAGAGGCGAGCTAGTTGTTCTAAGGAGCGCACCCCCGAGTAAAAATGCCCGTTGATTTCCCAGGTAGGTGTTTGCTTGATCTGTAAGGATTGACAGAGGCTGGGTTGAGCATTTTTGCCGTTGGCGTGACATTCAATGTAGTGAACCTGCTTAAATGTCTCTTCACCAAACAGTTGCCGTTGCATCAGCGTAAATGGGCAATTGTAGGCACTATACACTTTTATGTTGGCTTGGGTGAGGTAGCTGGCGAAGGTTGCCTTGGTTAGTGAATCTGGAGGTGTGGCGATCGCGCTGAAAGATGAACCTACTAAGGTGACTGCCTGAGCTGGGTGGATGTGTAAGTTGAGGGTGACGGTGGAAAGGGCGATCGCGATTCCTACCCCAGAGAGTTTGCTAAACATAATGGCTGAATTTTGAGATCTGTAAGTCTCAACAGCATAGAGAAGGCGATCGCATGGTGTTAGGGCAAAATCGCGGAGTAATTAGGGCGCTGTTAGTAGCTCTGAGGGATGCTACGGAAGGTTATATGAATACTTTCTGAGAAGGGTCTTTAAAGATAGATTTAGATTAATTAATGCTTAATTTCCGGGTATCTTTTGTGGGATCAGAAGACTATTAAGAGCAAACGGAAACTAAGGTTGGACAGACTATTTAGAAGTAATTTATTGGCTGAGCATGTCTGATACGGTAATCCGGGTTGAGAACTTAGGTAAAAAATATATCATCGGTCGCCAAAAGCAGGAGAGATACCTGACGTTGCGAGATGCGATCGCTCAAACAGCTCGGTCAGTAGGTCAGCATTTTTCATCATCTAAGCACAAGGGAAAACTACGGCTTGATCAAGAAGAGTTTTGGGCGCTTAAGGATGTCGCTTTTGAAATTAAGCAAGGCGATCGCGTTGGTATTATTGGGCGCAATGGTGCGGGAAAATCTACTTTATTAAAGATATTAAGTCGGATTACAGAACCTACAACGGGACGTATTTCCATTAAAGGCCGAGTTGCTAGCTTATTAGAAGTTGGTACAGGGTTTCATCCGGAACTTACTGGGCGAGAGAATATATTTCTCAATGGTGCCATCCTTGGCATGGGAAAAACCGAAATCAGTAAAAAATTCGATGAGATCGTTGCTTTTGCTGAAGTTGAAAATTTTTTAGATACACCAGTTAAGCGTTATTCCTCTGGTATGTATGTGCGCTTGGCATTTGCTGTTGCTGCTCATCTAGAACCAGAAATTTTAATTGTGGATGAAGTGCTAGCAGTAGGAGACGCTCAATTTCAAAAAAAGTGTTTAGGAAAAATGGAGGATGTTGGCAAAGAGGGAAGGACTGTCATATTTGTTAGTCACAATACAGATAGTATTCGCAGGCTTTGCTCATCTGGAGTTTACCTATCTTCAGGAATGGTTCAAGATCTTGGATCTATTGACTATATAGTCAACCAGTATCTGGAACAGTTTCATACCAAAGATCAAGAAAATAGCCAACCTCATATTATTTACTTTGATAATAGGAGAACAGGTTATTCCGTTAAGCGGATTGAAATCTTGGAAATAGATAAAACAGCAAAAGAAAAGTTGTACACCTGGGATTCGGTCAGATTTCGCATTGTCTTTCATTCCCCCAGTAATTTGAATAATGGTTCGGTTGTTGTCCAAATATCGACTCTCTCAGGAGCAGTTCTTACACTCTGTTCAACTCAGCCGGACTCCAGTTTTCCTATTGAGTTTAAGAAGGGTATAAATCACGTTGACTGTGTTTTTCCTCGCCTGATGCTCTCTGCCGGAAAGTATTTTATAGGAGTAGGTCTTGCTATACCTCATGCAGAATGGCTCTACCGAGAATTTGAGCATGGGGTTTTGCAGGTTCTCCCGCGAGATGTTTTTAATTCTCGTTTAGCACCCCTTCAGTCTCGATATGTAGTTCCCCAAGAACATACCTGGGAAGTATAAATGTTTAGCTTTTCACTTCAATCCGATAACAGCAACTAAGAAATGGAACAAATTAGAAATAACCTCTGGCAAACGCAGTGCCCCTTATGTGATGCCCATCCTATTCACAAAGTAGGTGATATAAATTACTTCTCGCCAGTGTACTATTCCAGTGAAAAAGTATCGATGCTGCTAGAGCCTGAACTTTGGAAGTGTGGGATTTGCAACTCAGCTTTTGTACAGAATGCTGTTCCTGAAGAGACATCCATCTCACTTTACAAGCAGGGAAATACAGAAAAGAGATGGTCTAGTATGCCATTTGAGCAGTCCAGAACTAGCGTTATCTTGAAAGCCCTTGAACGCTTTTTAAGGAAAAATGCACGTGTTTTAGATATTGGATGCGGAGCCGGAGATTTTCTTGATTTTGCCAGAAACACAGGATGTCATACATTCGGTGTTGAATATTCTTTGGTTGGTCTAGATTTGGTTAAAAAGAAAGGTCATATAGCTTTCTCAGATCTAAAAGAAGCTAATGGCCTCTTTGAAGTCATAACTGCATTTGATCTAGTTGAGCATCTTTACAATCTACCCCAATTTATGGAGATGTGTTTAGAGAAACTATCTCCTAATGGATGCTTACTTTTCCTGACGGGTGATATTAGTTGTTTTTGGGCGCAGTTTACAGGCTCAAACTGGTGGTACGTCCGATATCCAGAGCATATTGTATTTCCCTCTAAAAAATACTTTGAGCTTCATCCTAAACTTCAATTAGTAGACTGGATTCCTACCTATGCATCTCCAGTCTATCAGCAGCCAATGCTTTCAGCGGCAAAGGCTATCACCAAAGCGTTGCGTGGAGGGGATTACTCTGGTCTACCTTCTATTGGGTCCGATCACATTTTAGTCATACTCAAACGAAAAAACTCTCTATAAGTCTCTCCTTGCATACTTAACCGTTCCACAAATGATTAAAAAAATAATTCACTACTTACTAAGCCTCTTTAAGTTACAGCTGCATAGGATGCCGACAGCCGAAGAGTTGAATCAAATCGTAAATCAAATCGCCGAATCCGAGCGGAGAAAAACATTATGGTTAAGAAATATGGAGATCGAAACAATTCTTGATGTCGGGGCAAATACAGGTCAGTTTGCAAAATTTATGCATGAACTGTTTCCTAGAGCAACACTCTACTCTTTTGAACCTTTGCAAGATTGTTATGAGGAATTACTGGATCAATTTAAAGATGTACCCGAGTTTCAAGCCTTTAATGTTGCTTTAGGAGATGAAACAGGGACGGTAGAAATGCATCGTAGTGAGTACTCTCCATCTTCTTCATTACTTTGTATGAATGAATTACATAAAACCTCTTTTCCTTATAGCAAACAAGAGAGCCTTCAAAAAGTTGATATCGTTTGTTTAGATGACATGGCTAACCGCTTAAAATTACGTAAGCCAATGCTAGTTAAGCTGGATGTACAAGGTTATGAAGATAAGGTGATTTCTGGAGGCAAAAACGTGATCAACCAGGCAGATATTGTAATCACTGAGTTATCGGTGGAACAGCTTTATGATGGTCAACCACTCTTTGATGACATTTACAAAACTATGGCCAGCATGGGATTTCAATATCGAGGGAACTATGACCAGCTTTGCAGCCCTGATGATGGACGTGTGTTACAAGTTGATGGAATTTTCTCTAGGGCGTAATTCTTAAATTCTATGCCTTGAAAATATCAAGTGATCAACTAGCTACTTTTGCTCCCCCTTAATAATTTTTTTAATGTCTGACTCTATTAACTATCCCTCAATATCAGTTGTCATTCCCTCATTTAATCAAGGCCAGTACATAGAAGAAACCCTTCTTTCAGTCATTGGTCAAGGATATCCTAACTTAGAAGTTCTGGTGCTCGACGGTGGTAGCACGGATAATACCGTTGGGATTTTAGAAAAGTATTCCGATAAAATTTCATACTGGCATTCAAAAAAAGATAAAGGACAAGCTGACGCTATCAATCAAGGAATGAACCTTAGTTCTGGTGAGATAGTATGTTGGATTAATTCTGATGATATGTACCTCCCTGGAACTTTATTAGACATCGGCAGAAGATTTCAAGGCTTAACTGATGAAAATTATCTGATTTATGGTTCTGCACTGGCTATCAATCAAGTTAATGAAAATTTATTCAGTGGCGCTCATCTAGCTTCTTCATTCGATGCCTTTAAGTTAACTTATGACGACTTTATTGTGCAGCCGAGTTCATTCTGGACTCGAAAGCTATGGCAAGCTACGGGTGATCTAAATACTAACTACCACTATGTTCTTGATTGGGATTGGTTCATTAGAGCTTCTGAATTTACAAAGTTTGAATATGTTAATAAATTTTTCTCTATATATCGTTTTCATGAGCTTCATAAAACAAGCACGGGTGGTTTGAAAAGGCGGCAAGAGATTCTCGAAGTTGTTACTAAATATTCCTCAGATTACTGGAAGAGTTTATATACAAAGGTTAACACTCACTATGCATCAATTAATAAAACAAAAAAAAATCTAGACTTTCTAAGAATTCCAAAACAAAAGTTATTTCTGTGCCTTTTCTTTCCTGAATTGATCTATTTTCTGAAGAATCAAAACGATTTAGGGGTAGTTCTTGGTATGTACATGATCTGAACTAAAAGATACTTTAGTCAGATTATTCGATGAGAACAAACTTGGTCCAGATCGCGAGCTAGAAAAATTAGCGCGGGAACAACTACATAAACGGATGAAGGAGTTCGTTTTAGTATTTATTAAGATTGCAAAAGAGGTTGTGCAACCTTATATAAGCTCGATTTAAACAGACTTCCTTCTAATTTGCAGCTAATTCAAAAGGTTTTCTATCCCTGTCGAAAATGCCAATTATTAACGCCGCTCTAACATTAAAAGACCTACCACCACCACCACCTGGTAAATTGGGATGGCCTTGGACAGATCAGAGCCAGTCTTTACTTCAACGACTTCCTGATGGCTTTGAATGGCCTCTAATCAGTATTGTCACACCTAGCTATAACCAGGGGCAATACATAGAGGAAACGATTCGTTCTGTATTGCTACAAGGCTATCCAAATCTGGAATTTATCATTATTGATGGGACTAGTACAGATAATTCGGTTGAGATTATTCGAAAATATGAGTCCTGGCTCACTTATTGGGTCAGTGAACCTGACAAAGGGCAGAGTGATGCTATTCAAAAAGGTTTTAGCTTATGCACTGGCGTAATCTGGAACTGGTTGAATTCTGACGACTTGCTCGAACCTAATGCCTTGCAAACAATTGGGATCACTTACCAAAATCATTCTTCTGCTACCATTTATAGCGGTTATATGACAATTTTTGGTCAAGGGGAATCGGTTTTGGCTCCTAAGTGCTTTGAAATGCTTTCTGAACTAGTTTGTATATGGGAAAAATGGGCGGTTCCTCAACCTTCCGTTTTCCTCTCCAGAGAAAGTTGCTTGAAAGTTAAAGGATTGAATACATCTCTTCATTATGGTATGGACTATGAACTATATTTGCGGCTATCCCAGCTTCCTAGATTCAATGTGCAGAGCATTGATACTACAGTCGCACGCATTCGCAGACATCCTCTGTCAAAAACAGTAAGTCAACAGCCCGCTTTCATGCGCGAAATCTTTAATATTTTTGATGATTTTGCCAAGAACAATCTGTCAACGCTCCCTAAAGGATGGCGTAAGTCTAGAGAACTATGTGCTTATATTTCAGATTTGAAGTTTGCTGAAAAGTGTGATTTAGAAGAGTCCCCCAAAATTCCCATAAATTCATTTATAACAGTTTCATTGAAGCATCTAAATAAAATTTGGAAATACAGATACTTTTGGGGAACTTTTAAGAGAATCCTGATTAAAAGACTGAATATATTGATTTCGCTGAGAAACCAATAAAGAGTTAATCAGAAGACTTGGTGCCTTTTAAGACAAGAAATCACTGAAGCTCTTGCCATACAAGGCTTACAGTTATTGAGCAAAAAATGCCTGAAACTGTTTACTAGAATAGGTTTCGCGGCTTTCTTGAGCTTATTAAGCAACAAGCCTAGATAAGTAAGGCATTCATTTCTGAAATAAGCCAAATAACGAGGAAATTTCTTGATTGAAAACTAACTCTATAACAGTGGATAGACCAAACTCCCAGCTCTATGAAGCAATTAAACGAGTTGCATGAATATCCTACATATTAATCAGTCAGATCTCACAGGCGGAGCAGCGATCGCAGTCTATCGATTGCATCAAGGGCTGTTGGATCAGGGCATTGACTCACGATTTCTGGTGAACATAGTTAGCACTAGCAGCGAACGCATAGCTGCGATTCCCCCTAGACGCCGTATAGACTATCAAATTAGGCGCTTGGCGCGGGGTTTTGGCTTCAACGATATTCACCTCACAAGCACCTTTGACATTCTCAAACACCCCTTTTATCAAGAGGCAGATGGCCTCCACTTTCACAACCTGCATACTGAATACTTTAACTACCTAGCACTTCCCTCATTAACTGAAAATAAACCGGGTATTTGGACTCTGCACGATATGTGGGGGATTACGGGACATTGTGCTTACAGTTTTGAGTGCGATCGCTGGAAAATTGGCTGCGGAAATTGTCCCTATCCAGATACATACCCAGCTATCCGGAGAGATAATACCCGCTTAGAGTGGAAACTGAAAAGTTGGGTCTATAGCCGCTCCAACCTAACTATTGTCACTCCCAGCAACTGGCTCACTGAGCAAGTGAAACACAGTATGCTCAACTGCTTTCCAGTTCATCAGATCCCTCACGGAATTGATACAGAAGCCTATCAGCCTATCGATTCAGAACAGTGTAGAGTGCTAATAGGCATACCGACTGGCAAAAGAGTGCTGATGTTTGGAGGGCAACACCTAACTGATCCTCGCAAAGGTGGCGATTTGCTGTTAAAAGCTCTCTCTAGTTTACCGGAATCCTTAAAAGCGGAAACGGTGCTGCTGACTCTCGGTAATGGAGGTGAAGCGATCGCAGAGACTGTCGGGATGCAAAGCCTGAACCTCGGCTTTGTCGCCAGCGATCGCCTCAAATCTATTGCTTATTCTGCTGCCGACTTATTCCTTTTTCCTACCCGGGCTGATGCTTTTGGGCTGGTGGTACAGGAAGCAATGGCTTGTGGCACTCCGACAGTTGCTTTCAAAATTGGTGGTGTTTCCGACTTGGTGCGTTCGGGGATTACAGGCTACTTGGCCGAACCTGAGAATGCAGAAGATTTCTGTAAAGGCATTGTGCAACTCCTAGAGGACGAAGATTTACGGCAGCATTTAGCTCAGCAGTGCCGCGCGATCGTCCTCGATGAATATCCTCTTGAACTACAGGCTCAGCGATATATAGAGCTGTATACTCAGTCGTTAAAAAGTAAGCGTGCGATCATTTAATAGGTAAAGGAACTAGAGTGCAAACGCTTTTAGCGGAGATAAAACAGTAGCTCGAACCAAGAATGTTTACCACTCCGTAGCTAAGCCGTGCTCGTCCTAACTCCTAAGGCTAGCTTATCAAGTTGTAGAAAGGATCAGCCTTGGAAAGAGTATCAATACCTGTGCGAATTTTGTTGATTTCCTCAGTGCTACCGCGAAACAGCAACGGGGGAGAGCTAATTCTTTATAGACATCTCTGCCAAAGTTCAACGTTCAAACTAGCGATCGCCACTGATGATCCCACTAAGGTTGCTGAAGATATGACAGTCGAGGCAGTAATCAAACTCCCGATTCATCCATTACTGGCACGGTTAGCTCAAACTAGAGCATCTCGATGGATTCATAGTGTGCGACAACTCCTAAGCAGCTTTTACGATACTCGTCTATTGCGACGCTATATTCAAGAACAACCGCCTGACCTAATTTTGACTGTTGCTCATGGTGATTTGTGCTGGTTAGCCCAGAACCTTGCACAAGAATATTCCATCCCTTTAGTGACTATATTTCACGATTGGTGGCCTGATCTAGCATATGTGCATGAGTGGGTAAGACACGCGATCGCTCGTCGGTTTCGACAACTATATCGCCACAGCCAGCTAGCTTTCTGTGTTAGTGAAGCTATGCAGCAAGCATTAGGCCAGCATCAAAATGTCCAAATTTTGTTACCGATCCCACAGCGAATCAGTCTTGAGGGTAATCCTAAAAAAAAAGCTTTGAGCAACAAGTTGACAGTAGTGTATGCAGGTAATCTATCAGATATCTATGGGCCATTACTCCAAAAGCTAGCCACCATATCTCAATCAGTAGATACATTTCAACTCCAGCTACTAGGACCTGTTCCCGATTGGCCTACTGAAAAAGTTCAGGAATTTCAGCTTCAAGGAATTTATACTGGTTTTCTGCCACGTGATCAATTGATTCAAGTCCTTTGGCAAGCGGATGTTTTGCTAGTGATTATGTCATTTGCTGAATCAGACCGAAAGCGAATGCAGACTAGTTTTCCCTCTAAGTTATTAGAATACTGTCAGTTTGGTAAAGCGCTTGTTATTTGGGGGCCAAAAGATTGCTCTGTGGTTCATTGGGGGCAGAAATATGATTCAGCGCGAGTAGTGACATCCCCTGCCGTTGAAGATTTAGTTAGGGCTGTCATAGACCTATCAAAGCAACCTACAGAACAAAAACGTTTGGGCCAAAAAGCATTAGAAATGGCTCAAACAATGTTTAACCCTATGACAATTCAACAACAGTTTATTGAAAGCCTTTACTCTATTACTAAACTATAGAAATCCAGTCTACCTACAATCATTCAACATTCCTATATCAAGATAAGCTCATGTCAATCACTTCTAGGCCGCATTTGTTGCCAAAAACACTGAGTAGGCTAGTAGATAACTGGCTTTTAACAGCCTTCCAGAGATTGCCTATACGCTTAATGCAGAGATTGCTTTGGTTACTACAAAAATATCCAACGTTAGGCGATCGCTGGGGTTATTCTATTCGTCAGTGCCATTACTACGAGCCACTGCCTGAATTTTCAGAAATTACGCCAGAGCAGGTGTTAAAGCGACGGGTATCCACCTGCATTGATTGGAACTTAGAAAAGCAAGTTAGCTTGGTTCAAAAGCTGAGTCAGTATCAATCTGAAATTCAAGGGATCATAGAGGGGAAGACTAGTATTCCATTTGATTTCTCAAATAATGTTTTTTCTGAGCTAGATGCAGCAGTTTACTACGCAATTTTGAGAGAGCTAAAGCCTAAAAAAGTAATTGAAATTGGCTGTGGTTATTCAACTCAAATAGCAGCTTTAGCAATTGCCCAGAACTTGCAACAAGGATATAGCGGCAAAATTATTTGTGTTGAACCTTACCCTGAAGCAAGGCTGACAGAAGCTAATCTAGAGGTAGAGCTTATTGCTGAGAAAGTAGAAACCCTAAGCTTAGACTTTTTTCAACAACTAAGTGCAGGAGATGTTCTGTTGATTGATTCAACCCACACTGTAAAGTTTAATAGTGATGTTTGCCGAGAAATTTTACAAATTCTACCAACTCTTCCATCCGGAATATGGGTTCATTTTCACGATATCTTCTTTCCCTATGATTACCCCCCTGACTGGTTAATCAAGGAGCGCCGAGCCTGGAGCGAACAGTATATGCTAGAAGCGTTTTTAGCTTATAACAACGTTTTTGAGGTCAAGCTAGCAAATCATTGGTTGTCTCTTGATTACTCAGAAGAGGTGGCGAAACTTTGGCCTAATGTCCTTCAATGGCAGCAGAAGTTCCATCAATGTGGCAGTCTTTGGCTTTGTAAAAAATAGGATTGGTTCGTTTCCATGCCAACTATTTCAATCATTACGCCGCTATATAACAAAGCACCCTACATTGCAGCCACCATCCACTCTGTATTAGCGCAGACTTATTCAAACTGGGAACTGTGGATTGTTGACAATGGTTCCATAGACAGCAGTTGGGAAATTGCTCAACAATTACCAGATCCGCGTATTCACTTGTTGCGAGCACCTAAACAAGGGCCAGGAGCCGCTCGTAACTATGGGTTATCTTATGCTCAGGGAGAATGGATTCAGTTTCTAGATGCGGATGATTTGCTTGAACCCAACCATCTTGCTCAACAACTGCAAGCAGCACAACAAGATCCAGTCGCCGATATTATTGCTTGTTGTTGGCAGGAATTTATTGATGAAAATCCAACTGTGAAGAAGCTAAAGCAGCCAGCAGGTATGGGGCGATCGCCTCAAGAACTAAGAGACGCTGTGATCGCATTTGCTCCTTGGGCTGTCCATGCCGCAATCATCAAGCATAGTGCGTTCACACCGGAGTGCTATTGGCCAGAGCAACTTGATTGCTACTTAGGTGAGGATATTGCCTTCTGGTTTAGGTTAGTTAGCTCCTGTAGGGTAGCCTATGGAACTAGCCAGGGAGCTTTGTATCGCACCCAAACGGCTGAATGCCGTAGCCAGATCTCAAACCCAAAAAAGTGGTTTGAGGGAGTTCATGCCGCGATCGTTCACAATCAACAAGTTCTTCAGCAAGCTAAGACCGACTACACTTCAGCCCAATGTGAAAATCTAATGCGAGTGTATGTTGAACTGTACCGCTTGGCTTGTCAGCAACAGGTAAAAGAAGTGGCAGAATTGGCAAGGTTGCATGCTGAGGCTTGGCTACGCGAGTATTTTCGCGTTGTCCGAAAACCAAAATTGTCAATGGTCGCTCGACGATTAATTGGGATCAAGCCATTCCTGAAGTAGCTGAGATGAATATTAGAGGTAGAGAATAGACTAGAATGTTAAACTTTCTCCTGAGTAAAGGCAGAAAGATTGTATGACCAGTTAGTATCCCACACCAGTTGTTCCTTCGTAGTCTTAAGAATGTTTTTACCGTTACTCAAAGATTCATTATTTAAGCTTCGTTATGGTTTTAGAGGCGTTCCCTTTCAAATGGGAAACCAAATTGTTCGATTAGATGAGTCCCTCAGGCGCTGGAATATTGATTCTGAAGTTGCAATTCATCAGATTCTAGAAAAGTATTTAGCTCCTGGTCATATCTTAATTGACGTAGGGGCAAATTTTGGATTGCATACGTTATATGCTGCTAAGGCTGTGGGTCCTCAAGGCTGTGTTTTTGCCTTTGAACCCGTTCCTGCAAATCTAAACTTATTACGTAGGAATGTTGCAATCAATCAGGTGCAGGAGCAAGTAAAGATCATTCCAAAAGCAGTATCGAATTCGACTGATCTGTTTCTCGATTTCTTTGTACCACCTGAAATAGTAGCGGTTACTGCGTCCCTATCAACAGAATCCACTCAATCTCAGACAAAAATTCAAGTTGCGAATGTCCGGTTGGACGATTTTTGGCCTCCCCTCAATCTACCCGTAAATTTGATCAAGATTGATGTTGAAGGGGCAGAGCTAGAGGTACTCCGGGGTGCTGAGCAACTGTTGAAGCAATGGCATCCACCACTACTAATTGAGGTACACGGTTTTGCGCTGCCGAGTTTTGGAGCTAGCGTGTTGGAGCTGCGAGGCTTCTTGAATTGCCTGAATTATCAAGAAACTCTGCTGGAGGGTGCGCAGTTTCAAGGAGAAGACTATTTTCAAGCCCTCTACTTACATTCTGAAAAAGAAATATCTTACACCTAGAATAAACGGCAAAATCTAGAACTTGCTGCTTAAACATTCACTTACCTTTTTCTAAGCCTATGAAATTTGGCATTGTTGTAACAACAATTTATGATGGCCAGTTTATTCATGAGTACTACAACCATTTTTTAGCTTGTGGCGATTTGAAAAAGGTTCATTTTTATGTGGTAGGTGATCTCTCAACACCAACTAGCTGCCGAGAGCAGGTAGAGAAATACACAAAGCAGGGTTTACCCTGGTATTACCTAGGCCCGGATGAGCAAAATGAGTTCCTCAAGCCTTTTCCAAAACTTGCCGCTGAAATTCCTTGGAAGACTGATAACCGCCGCAACATCGGCTTTCTGATGGCTTATCGCGATCGCTGCGATGTGATTATTGCAATTGATGATGATAACTATCCCCAAAAGAATTGGCCGTTCTTAGCAGGGCATTCTGAGGTCGGCAAAGAAGTTTCTCTCCTTACAGCTGTTGGACATAATAGCTGGTTCAACCTGTGTTCCATGATGGAGGTTCAATGTCCTTCTTTAGGAGCTGGAGAGACGGTTTATGCCAGAGGCTTTCCCTATAAGCGGCGTGACATTGCCTGTTCAAAAGTTGATGCTGAAGTTTCTACGGGTCTTGTCGCAATCAATGCTGGTCTTTGGTCGGGTGACCCAGATGTTGATGCTGCCACTCGCTTAGTCACTCGTTGTATCGCCAAGGAAAAGTTTACAACTGACTACCTACTTGCCGCTGACACATTAATGCCTATCAATACCCAAAATACGGGGCTTATTCGAGAGGCGATTTCAGCTTACTATTACGTCAAAATGGGACATCCAGTTGGGGGCATGAAACTGGATCGTTTTGGTGATATATTCAGCGGTTTCTTTGTGCAAAAGTGTGCCCAAGCGATGGGACATCGTATAAAAGTTGGCGCTCCCGTTGTTGAGCATCGTCGCTCTCCTCACAACCTCTACAAAGACCTCTGGAATGAATTGGCAGGTATGGTCGTCATTGATGATATGCTGCCTCTTTTGGAAACGCCGTTGTCTCCAGCGAAAACCTATAGTGAGGCAACCGTTGAATTAGCAGAACGAATGGAGGAATGGTCAGCGAAACAGCAAGGATTCCTCTGGGATGAAGCGCTGAAAGATTATTTCAAAAATGTGGCTCAGAACATGAAGCTCTGGGTAGAAGTCTGTCGCCAGTTAGCCTAATGATTTCACTTGTAACTACTGTATTAAATGATCGGCAAGGATGTGCTGCTTTCTTTACCCAAATGGAAGCACAGACTTATCTGCCTGATGAAATTGTCATTGTCGATGCTGGTTCAAAGGATGGCACCTGGGAGTTCCTACAAAACTACCAACCGAAGAAACCTTATTCACTACAGGTCACTCAAGAAATTGGCTGTAATGTAGCTCGTGGTCGAAATTTAGCGATCGCCCAAGCCCAACATGAAATAATTGTTTCTACAGACATTGGTTGTATGTGGGAACCCCAGTGGTTAGAGGAACTAGCTCGACCCTTATTAGAGGATAAGAAACTGGACGCCGTGATGGGCAGTTGGCAAGTTCGCTGGGAAGACCTCAAGAGTGATTGGGTAAAGGTAGAATATGCCTTACTCAATGGACCGAAATTAATTGCCACTCCCAAGTCTCACGCTTCCTCACGGTCAATTGCCTATCGCAAGTGCTTGTGGGAAAAAATTGGTGGGTATCCCGAAGATTTAACATTGGCAGGCGATGACATGGTGTTTGCCCTGCTGTTGCATCAGACCACTGAACGTGTCAGTTGTGCCCCCATACCGCGTTGTTATTGGGAGCGTCCTGTTACTCTGAAATCTTTTTGTAAGGAAGCCCGTCGCAACTTTCGCGGAGGCGGAGAGGCGGGAATCTGGTTAAAGTACGGCTTCCTGGTAGGGGTAAGGCTGTTGCTTGAATCTTTACTACTGCTTATTGGTTTAGTGTGCCTGCTTTTTGCTTCACCAATTTGGGTGGGGGCAGTTTTTCTAATTGCTTTTCTAAGCATTGTCGGGCTACGAGTAGCTCGATTAGTTCCAACTGTGGAGCGATTTAGTGCCTACGGATACTCCAATACATGGCTACGTATTATGTTCTTTGAATATCTGATTAAGTTTTGGAGTGTAGTCGGGTATTGGGAGGGATTTTTATCAGGATTGCAGCAGTGCCAAGAATGCAGACAAAGACTTCGTAGCCTAAAAACATAAATGGCTCTTTTGACTAATGAAACTTCTCTACTATTCACCATCCAGCTATGGCGGTATTGCCGATTACGCGCACGAACAGGCTAATGCTCTAGTCGATATAGGAGTGGAGGTTACCGTACTTGCTACTCCAAAATATCCGACTGGTAGGGGAGAGAAGTATGAAATTGTACCAATTTTGCAGGAAGTAACTCCCACTAAACGACTACCTTATAAAGCCTTAAAAGTGATGCATTTTACCTCAATAAAACTGGCTAATTTTACCGAATTAGCCAGTTTTATTGAGGTAAATAATTTTCAGTATGTATTACTTGGCTCCTATGTGGAGTATTTAGCTCCTCTCTGGTCTGGTCGTTTGAGGCAGTTAACCAAAAAAGGGGTTGTTTTTGGTGCTGTCGTACATGACCCAGTGCGTGATTTTGTTTTTGGTCCTCGCTGGTGGCATCACTGGTCGATTGCTTCTGGTTATTCCTTCCTACGCGAAGCCTTTGTCCATGAATCCATCGAACTCGATACGGTTCGACCAATGCCTCAACTCCGGACAACGGTTATTCCCTACGGCACGCATCACTTTCCCCATGCCGATAAATCGAGGGATGAAATGCGAACCCATCTCAATCTGCCACTTGATGCCAAAATTATGCTGGCTTTTGGCCATATTCGTGATAACAAGAATCTTGACCTTGTTATTCGTGCAATGGTTAATTTCCCCGATTTATACCTGGTTGTTGCAGGGAAAGAACAGTCATCGAGTCAACGCCCAGCTGCTTTTTATCAGGATTTAGCCAAAAAATTAGGGGTTGCAGACCGTTGCCGCTGGGAGGTTCGATTTATTTCAGAGATAGAAATTGGCAACTTTTTTGAAGCGGCAGATATTAGTCTGTTCACCTACAGTAAGAGTTTTCGTTCTGCCAGTAGTGCTTTAAATACAGCAGCTAACTACCGCAAACCCTGTATCGCATCGGCAGGTGAAGGTTCTTTGCGCTCTGTTGTACAGAAGTATGAACTTGGGATTTGGGTTGATCCGGATGATGTAGAGTCTATCGTGAATGGAATTATCAGATGGTTAAAAAATCCTCCTATTCCTCAATGGGATAAATATTTTGAGGAAAACTCTTGGGCATTGAATGCCAAGTTGGTGGTTAACTGTTTGAGCGACTATTCCTAATCACTTTCTAAAAGTTTTATAGTATTGCACCTGTGAATTTTAGAATCATCACTGGTAGTGTTCTCAGTTATGGCTACAGTCAACTGCTTGGGAACCTGCCATCTCGTAAAATCCGCATGGTCTATCTCAGAGCCTATTTGGCACAAGTGGGAGTGGGAACTTCTGTCCAAATGGGATGTCGATTTTTGAATGGGAGAAAGGTGTCTTTAGGCGATCGCAATGTGATTAACTTCGGCTGCCTATTGGATGGTCGCCATTACCAGATCCAGACGGGTTCTGATGTCTCCATTGGTCCAGAAGCGACAATCTTAACCCTAGGACACGATCCGCAGTCGCCAGAATTTGGCGATAAGGGCGGCGATGTAATCATAGGCGATCGCGTTTGGATTGCTTACCGAGCGATTATTTTGCCAGGAGTCAGGATTGGCGAGGGTGCCGTAGTGGCCGCGGGTTCTGTCGTGACAAAAGATGTGGAACCTTACACCATTGTTGCCGGAAGCCCAGCCCGATTCGTGAAAAAGCGATCGCCTGACTTGCACTACACACTGAACTACCAACCGTGGCTACTTTGAGAAATGAAGAATTGCCATCCTGGATCTGTTGTCAACTAGGAGCCCGTGAACATTACGCTGTTCCACGGGCTTTACATCAGACCGGACAACTCGCCCACCTGATCACAGATGGTTGGGTTCCACCACAATCTGCACTGAACCAGCTGCCTATATCTCTGTTCACTAATTTACGTGAACGGTTTCATGGAGATTTAACCCAAGCATCTGTCCACGCCTTCACTGGTTCTTTGATGCGCTTTGAACTGACTCAACGTCTTCAGAAAACCTCAGGATGGGAACGCATTATCGACCGTAATCACTGGTTCCAAAAACAGGCAGTGCAGGTACTAAATGCGATCGATCCTCAACGCTCCTCTCTCAATTCTCCCCCTACCCTCTTTGCCTACAGTTACGCTGCCTTAGAACTGTTCCGCTACGCCAAGACCAGAGGTTGGCGCACTATCCTTGGTCAAATTGATCCAGGGCCAACCGAGGAAAAGTTGGTTCTAGAGGAACACGCGCGACATCGTACCTATCCATCCAGTTGGCAACCTGCACCGCCCCACTACTGGGTCAACTGGCAGGAAGAATGCTCGTTAGCTGACCGAATTGTCGTTAACTCCCTCTGGTCAAGCCAAGCCTTGGAGCAAGCTGGTATCGCTGCCAATAAGCTTGATATCATTCCCCTTGCCTACGAACCACCTAAGCAAGCCCATGACTTTGTACGAACATACCCAGCCGCTTTCTCTGCCGAACGTCCACTGCGGGTGCTGTTTTTAGGTCAAGTCATCTTGCGTAAGGGCATGGCGGCACTGCTAGAAGCGGCACAAACCCTGCGCAACCAACCCATTGAATTCTGGGTAGTTGGTTCTCAAGGCATTGCTAGACCATCGCAGACACAACAGCAGGAACGAGTAAGGTGGATGGGTTCCGTCCCCCGCAGTGCAACAGTGAAGTACTATCAACAGGCAGATGTTTTTCTGTTTCCCACCCTTTCCGATGGCTTTGGACTAACTCAGTTGGAAGCGCAAGCCTGGAAACTTCCAGTGATTGCTTCCAGATTTTGTGGTGCAGTGGTGAAAGATCGGGTAAGTGGACTTATATTACAGGAAGTGACGGGGAAAGCGATCGCTAACGCCCTCCAATTCTGCCTTCAGAACCCCCGACAACTAGAAGCATTTGCTAGGGAAAGCACCAAAGCATCTTTTTTTAGCTTGTCACAATTGCAGCAGTACCTCCAAGCTTTGCCTTATGACGTTGTTTGAATTCCCAGAACTCATCTGCACTCAAATTGCACTGCTGATTTTGAGTGGGATATGGTTTTTGAGACGCAATGATGAAATTCCTTTACTCATCAATAGCTTTCTCTTCTATATTGCCTCCTATCGATACTGGGCAGTCACCCACGGCCTAAACAACTGGGTCAATATTGGTAACTTAGGCTTTGAGGCGATTACAAAGGAGGCGGCTGTTGGTGCCTTAAGTTACATTGTCTTCGGTCAAATCTGTCTGCTAACAACTTATATGTGCCAACAGAGGAGAGTTGTACCACCTGTCATAGAAATTAGAGATAGTGCCTTTAACCGCTGGTTGCGTCCTAAAGTTATCTTTTTCGGTTTGCTGTGCTTACCTTTAGTGATCTTCATTCGTGCTCAAGTCGCGGCACAAGTCAGTGCTGGTAGTTCATTAGCGTTTCAGGTGACTGGCTACTTATACTTATTTCCTATGGTTCTGGTGGGAATTGCTAGCCTAATTCTTTGCCTGTGGAAATTTGGTGGCTTTTCTTCACTGCCAACTAAAATAGCTGCCATTGCTATTCTTGTAGGTGTATTTTATTACACCTTTGCTCCGACCAGTCGCTTCCAGTTTTTAGGATGGATAATTGCCAGCGGCATCATTTTAGCCTCTTCTTTGCGACCGAAAACTCGCCTGATTATTTTCGCTACGATTGCTGTGCTAGGTCTGATCTCTTTTGCGGTGGCTGGTGCTTTGCGGAACCCTGAATTATCAGGTGATGCACTCAATCAAGCCGCTTTGGAACGAGCCTTCGGAGCAGAAGACGCCAATATGCTCGATGGTTTCGTGCTGATGCAGCAGGTTTATCCCGAACGTTTAGACTACTCGTTTGGTATGGAACACCTAGAGGTTGTGTTACGTCCTATCCCTAGAGCTTGGTGGCCTCAAAAACCCGTCGGAGGCTACATGAATAAACTTGGCCTCACAATCAATGGCGGCAAAGCAACATTAGGAATTTCGCAATCTTTATTCGGGTCATTCTACGCCGAAGGTGGACTGTTCGGTATTCTCATTTTCTCAATCCTTTACGGGACGATTTTTGCCAACATCGTCCGGTATAGTACCGAACTCTATCCCTTTGCTAGCATCTTGGTGCGTGCCATTTTCTGCGCTTGCCTAATTCCGCTCCTGCGTGGTGGAGATTTACCCGGAATTTATGCCTGGTTCGGCATGGCTTTTTGGCCTTGCTTCTTGTTGCTCTGGAATAAACGACGGTATTTTTCCTTGAGATTCTCGCCATTATCCAGGGTTTACCCTTCCCCAGAGATACCGTTTGCAGAGAATCCCTATCCCTAAAATTTTTTGCCCATTGATGCCCGAATCTAGCCTGGTTAAAGTCAGCTAATTATGTATGTAGTTGTCATTTTCTACAATATTGGAGGCTACCATGCTGCTCGGCTGCGTGCTACCTACGCGGTTTGTCAGCAACAAGGCTGGAGTTTAACCGCAGTCGAAGTAACAGACAATGCCAAAGAACATCCTTGGGGTGATCTCGAAAAAGAAATCACATTCCCTCTCAAAACGCTTTTACCCGTAGCGACGATATCTTCCTCAACGGATCGCAGTCCCAATTCTACTGTTGCAGCTTCTTTGCTAGCCTATTCTCTGGATAAGCTTCAACCCGATGTCGTTGCTATCCCTGGGTGGGGACTTCCTTTCGCCCGCGCTGCTCTAGTATGGTGTCAGCGCCACCGCATTCCAGCCATCCTGATGAGCGAGAGTAAGTGGGACGATGAAAAGCGGCAGTGGTGGAAGGAACAGCTAAAATTTTGGCTTTACGTCAGAAAGTACGATGCTGCGTTGGTGGGTGGAAAACTGCACCGAGATTACTTAATCGAGCTGGGTTTTCCTGGCGATCGCATTTTCCTCGGCTACGATACGGTTGATAACAGCTATTTCATGCAGCAAGCTGAGGTGGCTCGGCAAGACCCCATTGCGGCAAGGCAACGGCAGCCAAATATCCCTTGGCGGCCTTATTTTATTGCTGCTACCCGGTTTATTAAACGCAAAAACGTATTACGGTTTGTGGAAGCTTTTGCCGCTTATCGCCAACACGTTGGAGAAGAGCTAGCATGGAACCTTGTCATTTGTGGGAACGGAGAAGAAGAGCCTGCTATCCGCCAGATGGTTACCGAAAAAGAACTTGACGATTGCGTTCATCTTCCTGGTTTCATCCCCTATCAAAGGATAGGAGATTGGTATGGTCTAGCCAACGCTTTCGTTCATCCGGCTCTGCAAGAGCAATGGGGCTTGGTTGTGAATGAAGCTTGTGCTGCTGGACTCCCAGTTCTCTGTAGCCGCACGGTAGGAGCCTGTCACGAACTCGTTAGCGACACTCATAGCGGTCTGCTGTTCGATCCAGAAAGCGATCGCGATATGACTCGTGTCCTGTTAGCCATACACCAACTAGATTCAGAGGCACGCACCCGCATGGGACTGTTTAGCCAATCACTGGTTGCTAATTATAGTTCCCAGAGGTTTGCAGAAGGTTTAATCGAGGCGGCGAACATTGCCCTTGGACAAGAAATCCCGAAAGCTGTTTGAACTTAACGACTAATTGAGCAATTAGGAAGTAGCCACTCTATTGGGCCAAACCATGTCTGAAGCCATTTACACCCAAGGTCAGTATCTTGAAAATAACCCTACGTGGCATATTGAAGATTCAGCTTGGAAAGCAGAGCAAATTTTTAGAGTTATTCAAAACAACAATCTCCAACCTTTATCGATTTGTGAGGTTGGATGTGGCTCCGGTGAAATCCTCAATCAACTCTACCTAAAAATGCCCGACGGTCTGAATTTTACGGGCTATGAGATTTCCCCACAAGTTTATCAAAACTGTCAGGAAAAAGCTAAGGATAGATTGAGCTTTAAGTTGGGAAATTTCTATCAAGAGGAAAATACTTACTTTGATTTGTTATTATGCATTGATGTTTTTGAACATATTGAAGATTACTTCGGTTTTTTAAAAAACCTGCGTCAAAAATCAAAGTATCAAATATTTCATATTCCCTTGGATATTTCAGTTTCTTCAGTTTTAAGAAGCACACCGATTTTAACAGCACGCCAACTAGTCGGTCACCTTCATTACTTTTCTAAAGAAACAGCTCTAGCCACCTTAAGAGACACAGGCTACGAAATTTGCGATTATTTCTACACAGCCGGTTCTATTGATTTGCCTGTCAAGCATTTCAAAACGTTATTAGGCAACTTGCCCCGGAAAGTATTGTATAGCCTGAATCAAGACATTGCAGTCCGACTCCTAGGTGGATACTCTCTGTTAGTACTTACACGGTAAAACTGCCTTCTAATTTTACAGCAGTAGTGCGTAGATCTTACCTACTTAATCATGGAGGCCGCTCGTAATGTATTTAACCGCAACTTATTATTAACAGCAGATGTTTTCCAAGGGAATAGCCCGATTCGCAAACCCAAAACGTTCTTGGTAACAATTAAAAGCATCGCACATTCTCGGTGGCAAGCTGAGAGTCTCTCTCAAATTAGGGGGAGTTGGCCTAATCATGTTAGTTGCTTGATTAAACCAGAGTTTTGTGCTACCTAGCTCTAGAAATTTACAGAGATTACGTAATGTATTTTCTGGATTTACAGTTAACTGCTCGTATGTAACTTCATAGAGGCGATCGCCAAGTTGTTCGCGCCAGCGATCTACTTCACCCAAACTCACCAACCATTCGTAAGCACCTTTCGAGCGGTGGTTTTCACATAATTCTACTTCTTCAGGATAGTAGCTTGCCAAGGCCCCATCCCGTGACAAAGCCTTCCACTTATAGTTTTCTACTCCCCACCACTGGTTGAGATTGGGCTTACCTGCAATTTTATAGCTATTGGTTAAAGCAATCCGCTCAATTGAGCAGGAAACATCAACACCATTACGAATGATATGGATGAATTTTGCCTGAGGGGTCAAGCTATTTAAATAGCCTAGTCTCATCGCATTGAGGGGAGTTTTCTCTAGTAACAGATTCTCTTTGGGATTCATAACGTTACTAAAAAAAATTCGATTAAAACGTAATTTTGCTACCTCCGTTGCGTCAGCTTCATCCATCATGAATTTAGCATTAATCCGATGATAAAGATTCAGAACATCAGTCATGGGATCGATAACAGACCAAAGATGATAAGGCTCAAAAAAATAGTTTACGTTATTGTGAATTGAAAATAATTGTCCGAGAACAGTGGTGCCCGAACGACCACACCCAAGGATGAATGCAACATTTTGGGTAGAAATAGTCCGTTCATTTAAAGTTCTTTCTTGAGCTTTATACTCTGCTGATTTTCTTAAAAAGCTATATTTTAAGGCTCGCAACCAGGGTTTTAATGAATTAGAATCCTGTTTCATAACAAAATATTTAGTTTTCTGAGCAACTGTTTTCTTCTTTCTATTGTAGAATTCTAATGCTCCATCCGACAAGTTCAACTTTATTGGTAGAAATTAATGTTTCCCAAAAAATGAGGTTGGCTTTGAAAATTTTAATGATTAGCCCTTATATGGGTTCGATTTATGGTGGAACTTCCAAGGTAGTTAAAGACTTAGCCCAAGAATTGGGAAATCTTGGCATCACCGTTGATATCATCACAACAAATGCTAATGGTTCAGACAGGTTAGACGTTCCTCTAAACATCTGGATGCAAGAGAACTATTATCGAGTGCAGTACTTTCCTTGCTGGCATCGCTATGACTTCATTGTCAGCCAATCTCTAATCGCTTGGTTGTTTAATCATGTCGTTGATTACGACTTAGTTCACACCAATACCGTTTTTTCACCGCTAGTTTCACTCACGCACTGGATATGTAACTTACGCAAAGTGCCCTATCTGATTACGCCGCACGGTATGCTAGAACCTTGGGCACTGTCCTACAAAGCTTGGAAGAAACGATTCTACTACGCTCTGTTTGAAAAGCCTGTTCTCCAACAGACTAGTGCGATCCATGTTTTGGCAAATTCTGAAGCCGATAATCTACAGTCTCTTGGTTTTCAACAGGCTGTTGTTGTCCCCAATGGTATTCATCGACAAGAATTTGAAACCCTGCCAGATCCAGAAATTTTCTATCAACAATTTCCTACTACTGTAAATAAAACCATAATTTTGTTCCTCGGTCGCATTGACCCGAAAAAAGGACTTGATCTACTTGCTCCTGCCTTTGCCAAAGTTCATCAGCAATTTCCTCATACCCATTTAGTTATAGCAGGACCAGATAGCATCGGTTTTCTGCCTATTGCTCAAAGCTATTTTGAACAAGCAGGTGTTCTAGAATCTGTAACTTTCGCCGATATGCTGACTGGTTGTTTGAAATATGCGGCTTTAGCTGCTGCCAGTTTATATGTTTCCCCTTCATACTCGGAGGGATTCAGTATGTCTGTACTAGAGGGGCTGGCTTCTGGTGTCCCTTGCGTGATTACCACAGGTTGTAATTTTCCCGAAGCGGCAAGGGCAGATGCTGCATGTGTAGTTGATATTGATGTTGACTCAATTGCAAATGCTTTACTGAAATGTTTGGGTGATTCGAGGCAGGCTAGGGAAATGGGCGATCGCGCCCGTCAATTTATTTTTCAAAACTATACTTGGGATGTAGCTGCAAGAAAACTGCTCCAGGTTTATACAGCTATTCTAAATCAGCAGCCTTTGCCAGAGTTTTAAGTTACTTTTTGGTTGCCTGCTCGAAGTGATCGCTGACTTTACGAAAAGTGGTGCAAGGGTAATCGAATGATAAACTCTGCTCCCCCGTCTGGAGTACAACCAACTTCAATTTCGCCTTGGTGTTTCTCAATAATTTGATAGCAGATAGATAGCCCTAGCCCTGTTCCCTGACCCACAGGCTTCGTGGTAAAAAACGGATCGAACAACTTGCTTTGGATTTCTAGCGGAATCCCCAAACCATTATCTTGAATTCGCACTTGCACTTGATGGGAATTCAGCAGCTCTGTCTGAATCTTAATTTCCTTGTTAGGCTTCTCCGAGTCTTCTAGCAATGCATCCATCGCATTGTTCAGAATATTCATGAATACTTGATTTAGCTGAGCGGGATAGCACTCCACCAAAGGTAAATCCTGATATTCCTTGATGATGGTAATGCCTTGCTTAATCCGATGATTCAAAATCAATAACGTGCTGTCAATGCCTTCGTGTAAGTTGACTGGCTTCATTTCAGCTTGATCCAGCCGTGAGAAATTACGTAATGACAGCACAATCTGTCGAATGCGATCGGTTCCTATTTTCATTGAAGACAATGTTTTGGGCAGATCGTCAGCAACAAAATTTAGGTCAATAGTTTCAATATAATTTTGAATCTTTGGGCTTGGCTCAGGGTACTCTTCCTGATAAAGATTAACTAGGTCTAATAGTTCTTGAATATAGCTTTCAATATGTTTGAGATTGCCGTAAATAAAATTAACAGGATTATTGATTTCGTGCGCTACCCCCGCCACCATCTGACCCAAACTCGACATCTTCTCGGTTTGGATTAGTTGAGATTGAGTTTTACGTAACTCTTGCAAAGTTTGCTCTAATTTTTGGGCTTGTGCTTGGGCAGTGAGAGCAGCCGTTTGAGCTTGATGATTTAGATAAGCTCTGGAGTGATATCTCAGGCGAGCCACAAGTTCAATTTTGTCAGGCAACTTCACCAAGTAATCGTTAATCCCCAAGGCAAAGGCTTCTGCTTTCACCTTCGGCTCATCTTTAGTTGAAAGCACAATGAGCGGAATATTAAGGGTAATGGGATTAGAGCGAAAATGTCGCACTAACATTAACCCGTCAATGTTAGGCATGACCAAGTCTTGCAAAATTACCGTAGGAGCAATTTCCTTAGCCAATTGAATCGCTTGCCCAGGATCATTGCAGTAATGAAAGACAATATCTGGCTCAGAAGCCAGCATACGTCGAATGGCTTCCCCGATAATAATTTGATCATCAATTAGTAGAACTACAATCTGAGGAGCTATGGCAAGCGATGCTGGTTCGCTCAAGCATTCTAGATGGTCAGTAGCAATTTCTTGTGACATTGAGATCATAAGCCAGGTTGATGAGATGATTGGGGCTTAATGCATGAATCTGTGTAAATATAAAGGCTTGAAGTGAAGGATTGAAGGATCTAAGTTTTAGAATGAATTTGACAATGTGTTGAATCGTTTAAATGACTAAATCTTAGGATTTAACCACTTCCAATCTATTAGAAGATGGCATTTGAGTTCACTCTGGCGGTAGCAAGGTTGGCGGCAAAGAATTAGTTTGTTATCAATGCTAAGTAGTGAAAATATAATTTGATAGTTTAGCCTATACGCTATAGTTCCCTAATCCGTATTTTGGCTAATCTTCTTCCATCAAGTGACTGGATAAATTTTGCTCTAGTTTGGTCACTCTAGAAGTAACTCTCAGCGATCACCCCCGATCACTGGCTGAGATGCCTGAAATTCTATTGGATCTCGTTAGTCTCCCTTATGTTAATGCTGCTCTTTGCAATCGATGATGAGCGTTATGCCTTGGAGGGTCAGCAGGTAGTAGAAGTGCTGCCTTTGGTGAGCCTGACAAAACCGCATCAAGCGCCCCCTTGTGTTTCTGGCCTTCTGCACTATCGAGGCTCTATGATTCCTGTTGTTGATCTATGCCAACTGATTCGGGGTCGTCCTTGTCGCTCCTTTTTAAGTACTCGGATTATTGTGGCTCGCTTTCTCACCTCAGATAACCAGACCCAAGTTTTGGGTTTACTGGCAGAAAGAGTCACGCAGACCTTTGATGCCGCAGATGCCACGCCTATCCCGATCGGAATGGTTGTAGATACAGCGGCTTATTTGGGGAATAAAGTCTTAGATGCTCAAGGCATTATCCAGTGTCTTCACGTAGAACATCTGTTGTCTCCAGAACAACGAGCTAGTCTGCCAGTCGTGCAATAAGGTATCTGAGAATGATCCAGGCTGCAATCGAGAATTTACTCAGACAAAAAATTGGGTTGAATGCAGCTGCGATTGGCTCGAATACGATCGCTAGAGCCGTCAGACATCGCATGACTAAGTGTGCCCTAGACGATGTTGCAACTTATCTCACTCAATTACAGACCTCAGCGGCAGAACTAGAAGCGCTGATTGAAACGATTGTGGTGCCCGAAACCTGGTTTTTCCGCGATCGCGAACCCTTCGTGCTTCTGGCTCACTATGTAATGTCTGAGTGGTTGCCTGCCCACCCCAACCAAGTCTTGAGAATTTTGAGTGCGCCTTGTTCTACAGGAGAGGAGCCTTATTCCATCGCGATCGCCTTGCTGGAAGCGGGGTTGACAGCTTCACAATTTCGGATTGATGCAGTGGATATTAGCCAAAAAGCGCTGCAAAAAGCGCAACAAGCTATTTACGATGAGTATTCGTTCCGAGGCACTGCTGCGCTCGGCAAGCAGCTAGAAACTCAGGCTCAAGGCAGTGAAAAAAACAGTTTTCTCAAAGAGCAATACTTTCAGCGCCTGACAGAGGGCTACCAGCTCCATGAATCGGTGCGGAAAACAGTTAATTTTATTCAGGGAAATGTTTTAGAATCTCAGGCTTTATGGGGCCAATCAATCTACAATGTGGTGTTTTGCCGCAACTTGCTGATTTATCTGGATCAAGCTGCCAGAGAGCAAACCGTTTGTCGTTTAGATCAATTGCTGGTAAAGCAGGGATTATTCTTTGTCGGCCATTCTGAAATGGGGCAATTACCTTCCGCTCGGTTTAACCCAGTTCGACATTCGCTTGCCTTTGCTTTCCGTAAGCTAGACCATTGCCCTCCAGATAAAGCCCAATTCCTACAAACCCACGCTCAGTCTAGTCAGAAACGCAGTCCAGCGGCTCAGTCCCATCCAAAAAGAGACTCCGCCTTAGTTCAGAAATCTCCAGAGTTAAAGCCAGCGCATCCTGAGACTCTTGCTTCAAGTGTGCGGTCAAGCGGAACTAACTCCCAAACTGGCTCCCAGGTGATTGCTCAAGCGATCGCTGAAAAATCTTCTTTAACGGCTGCCAAAGCATTAGCTGATAAAGGTCAATTAACCGAGGCAGTCGTTGCTTGTGAAGTTTACCTCAACCGCCATCCTAGTTGCGCGGAAGCCTATTGTCTGTTGGGACAACTTTACCAAGCAGTAGAGCAAGAAACAGCAGCCGAGCAATGTTTTCGTAAAGCGGTTTACTTGCAGCCCCAGCATGAAGAAGCATTGTTACATCTAGTTTTATTAAAGGAACAGTCAGGGGATGTAGCAAGCGCAAAGGTTCTACGGCAGCGATTACAACGAATTCATGTTTCTCAAAGCTGATCCTCAACTCACCTGAGCTAATGTGAATCTTTTTTGTAGAGGTTTGTAGAAGAGATTATTTATCTCTGAAAACAACCTCTATTAGTCGTGAAAATTTAGTGGGTTTGAGCTGAAGTTGGGAAACATAGGTTATCTATTTCTCACCAGTCTCTTTGACTGAGCGCGATCGCCAGAGATTGCAAGAGACTATTTTAATTCTTGGCTTGGAGGAGAACTGAATGCTTAAAAATATGTCATTGCAGAGTAGACTGATTGGCTCATTTGGCCTGATGAGCGCCATTGTTTTAGTAGCATCCTCAGTCGGATGGATGGGCATCTCCCGGCTGAGTAAGCATATTGATACATTAGGTACAAACAGTCTTCCTAGTGTGTCTGGGATTTGGAAAATTAATGAGGGACAGACTCAGGTTCAGTCATCCATGCGAGCTTTAGTCAATCCAGAAATTAGTGAAGAGAATAAAGAAGCCGAAACGACCCGCATCAAGAATTCTTGGAAACAAATTGATGATGGGTTTAGAGAATATGAGTCAGCTCCCCAAACATCTGAAGAGGCACTTTTGTATAAAAGCCAGTTTAAACCCCATTGGGATGATTGGAAGCAAGATCATGAAAAATTTCTTCAGCTTTATGAAATTGTAAGACAAAACGGTTTAACTGAAGCTGAGGTCAAGACCCTTAACCAGTTTCTTGCCCTTGAGGAGCGTCCATCATTTGATTTGGTTACAGAAGATTTATTGAGAGTTTTGGGCGTTAATGCTGAAGTTTCTAGAGCTGCTCAGCTTGCAGCGACTCAAGATAGTAGTCGGGCATCTTTTTGGGTGTTGTTTGCACTGATCGCGGGTCCTACAGTGGCGATCGCCCTAGGCATCTATCTCAGTCGCACGATCGCGAAGCCTTTGGGGACAAAAGTTGCCAATGTTGTAGTTGTGGCAGAGCAGATTTCGGCTGGAGATTTAACCACTCAAGTTGAGAGCGTGACTGACAGTAACGATGAGGTTGACAAGCTACTTATGGCTTTTCAGGTCATGACTCATAATCTCAATTCTTTAATTCGGCAGGTACAACAATCTGGCATTCAAGTCACAACTTCTGCGACAAAAATTGCAGCTTCTGGTAAGCAATTGGAAGCCACTGTGACAGAACAGGTTGCTGCCACTAATGAAGTGGTTGTAACTGCAAAAGAAATTGCGGCTACTTCTGGAGAACTTGCCAACACGATGGAAGAAGTTGCCACCATGTCTCAAGAAACGACTGTGGCGGCAGCTGCCAATCAAGAAGATTTGATCCGGATGGCAACAACCATGCGTCAGCTAGTGGCAGCGACCAACTCCATTTCTGCCAAGCTGGAAGTTATTAGCGATAAAGCAAACAACATTAATAGTGTGGTCAACACCATTACGAAGGTGGCCGATCAGACGAACCTCCTGTCACTTAATGCCGCGATCGAAGCCGAAAAAGCAGGGGAATATGGGTTGGGCTTTGCGGTGGTAGCGAGAGAAATCCGACGCTTAGCGGACCAAACCGCTGTGGCTACTCTTGACATTGAGCAGATGGTAAAAGAGATGCAATCTTCAGTCTCCACCGGAGTCATGGAGATGGATAAGTTTACCAAAGAAGTAGGTCGAGGCATGGAAGATGTGGGCAATATCAGTGAGCAGTTAGGGGAAATTATTGAGCAAGTGCAAGCCCTATCCCCCCGATTTTCGGTGGTGAATCAAGGCATGGAAGCTCAGTCTCAGGGAGCACAGCAAATCAGCGAAGCAATGGTTCAGTTAAGTGAAACTTCTGTGCAAACGGCTGACGCTTTGCAGGAAATCAACCGAGCGATCGATCAGTTAAACCAAGCAGCTCAAGGCTTGCGCCAAGAAATTTCTCGCTTTAAGGTAGGCGCGATCACCCTGGAACTACAACCACTCTATAGCTACTAAATAGAAAGCTACTAAATAGAAAGTTTTGTCCAACCATGACTCCAGTTACCAACATCAACCCCCGCAAGGCCCAGACTGAGGGAGTTTCTCATCTCAGAAATTGGATTGTTCTTCTATGCACGACGATTACGTTGCTAGGAGGTATCGGCTGGTACGTTTGGTTCTCTGCTCAGAGCGCTCAAAAAACTAGAGTTCTCAATCAACGGGTGCAAGAGCTGAGTGACAGCATGATCTATTTAGATGAAGTCTTAACCATGTCTGCCCGTCTGGCTGCCACCACAGGCGATGTCCGTTGGGAGAAACGTCATCGTCAGTTTGAGCCAACTTTAGAAGCTAATCTTCAAGAGACGATGCAGCTCCTACCTGCATTATTCGACAGTGAAGCAATGACAAAAGCCGAAACCGCGACTGATCAGTTGATTCAAATGGAACACGAAGCCCTGAACCTAGTGCGCCAAGGCAGATCACCAGCCGCTGCTGCTTTGCTATTTAGCCCCGAATACGAACGTCAAAAGCAAATTTACGCTCAAGGGCTGCAAGAATTGACAGCGGCGATGCAAGAGTTCGTGAAGCGTTCTCTACAAGCCCAAGCTCAACGATCTTTTTGGGCAGCCGTCATCATTATTATTGCTCTACTGCTGCTGTTGCTGCTCTGGGGCAGTGTGTTACGCACGCTCGTGCAATACATTTGGACCGTCAAGAATCTTGTGGGCGTCACAGAAGAAATCGCTACAGGTGATTTAACAGTTCAAATCGCTGAAGGTACAGACCGCCAAGGTGAAATTGGTCAGTTTCTAGCTGCCTTAGAGAGCATGACCCAAAGCTTAAATGCCTTGGTGCATCAGGTACAAAACTCTGGCTTGCAGATCACAACTTCAGCCACGCAAATCGCCGTTTCTGGCAAACAATTAGAATCTACTGTCATCGAGCAAATTGCGGCCACAAATCAGGTAGTTGCGACTACCCAGGAAATTGCCTCAACTTCTCGCACCTTAACTCACACGATGGAAGAGGTTGCTGCTATGTCGCAAACCACTACAGGTGCTGCGGCCAAAAGCCAAATGAGCTTGACCCAGATGGCAACCACGATGCAGCAATTAGTCAGTGCCACCACTACGATTTCTGGCAGATTAGAAACGATTAGTGAAAAGGCAAATAACATCAGCAATGTTGTTGCCACCATTACAAAGGTTTCTGATCAAACCAATCTCCTCTCCCTCAATGCCGCGATCGAAGCTGAAAAAGCAGGGGAAGCTGGTCGAGGTTTCAGCGTAGTTGCTAGAGAAATTCGTCGTCTTGCGGATCAAGCTTCCGTAGCTACCCTAGATATTGAACAGACCGTTCATGAAATGCAGTCAGCTGTTTCCACAGGCGTTATGGAAATGGACAAATTTATGAAGGAAGTAGAAGGTGGCGTGGGAGAGGTGAATGGCATTGGTCGCCAACTGAAAGAAATTATTCAGCAGGTAGAGGCTTTAGTACCCAGATTTATCACGGTCAATCAAGGCATGGAGGGGCAGACTCAAGGTGCTCAACAAATTAATGAAGCTATGACCCAACTGCGAGATACCTCTGAACAGACGGCAGATTCTCTTAAGGAAATTAATCACGCGATCGCGCAATTGCAAGATGTAGCCCAGAGATTAAATCAGGAAATCCTACGTTTCAAAATTAGTTGAGTTGGCGTCAAGTTAAAAATAGAGTAGTCTGAAAAATTAGTGAATTTTTATCTACTTCGTATTTGATTTCTAAATAATTTTATCTTTATAAACTCTGAGGTTGAAACTGATGTTTGTCCATCAAGATGGTGACTATAAACAAAAACAAACCCATTAATTAAGTATAAAGTGCTATGGCGTTTATGTATCAATCCTATGTTTAAGCATAAGAGATTAAGAGATCGTATTTTGATAGGATACTCCCTACCCATTCTGTGTTTAGTAGGTTTGGGTGGAATTGTGCATGTCAACACAAGCAATGCTTTTCAAAGACAGGCAGAAGAAAAGATAGCTCAGACTACTATTATTGAGGTTGACCAAATGGTATTGGGCGTTGCCAGAATGGTCAGAAATGTTCGAGGCTATCTGCTATTTCCAGAAGATAAAAGCTATATCCAGTCTTATGATCAAGGTTTAGAACTATTCAATCAAGCCTATAGAAGTCTTGGTCGGCAAACTCTGAGCTTGGAACGCCAGCAGCAAGTAACGGATCTTGCCAAAAAGGTTAACCAAAATGAAGCAATTTCCCAACAAATTTTTGAGCTAATTGACTCAGGACAATTGGTTGAAGCTAAAGCTCTCCTTCAATCTCTACGAATGGATAATATTGACGAAGCCCGTCAACAGATTTTTCAGGTAGAGCAGGCTGCATTACAGCGCCTAGAAAAGGAATCTGAATCTGCCCAAAAACTAGTTGTTGTTTCAGTTCTTTTGGGCGTAATCATATCTATTGTTTTTAATCTCATTGTGGGGCTTTGGCTCTCTCGCCAAGTGGAGTCTCAAATCGCAGAAATTGTAGATGTTGCTGAGAAAATCTCTGTCGGTGATCTAACCGTAAAGTTGAGGACTAGTAATATTAGCGATCGCAATGAAATCGGTCAGCTTCTCCTCGCCTTTCAAAGGATGATTCAGGGTCTCAGTGGATTCATTGGGCAAGTTCAACAATCTGGGATTCAAGTGACGGCTTCTATCACCAAACTGACGGCTTTTGGGAAGCAACTAGAGGCGACTGTCACCGAACAAATCGCTTCTACCCATGAAGTAGTCGCGACCGCAAAACAAATTGCAGTGACTTCTGAAGACCTAGTACAAACGATGGAAGTCGTTGCTGCTAAGTCGCAAGATACCGCTACCAGCGCCACTGTGAGCCAGGTCAATCTCGCTGCTATGGCTAACACGATGCATCAATTGGTGGCATCAACTACCTCCATCACCTCCAGATTAGAAGTCATTCGAGAGAAGGCCCAAAGTATTAATGGTGTGGTTAGCACCATTACCAAAGTGGCTGACCAGACGAATTTACTGTCCTTAAATGCCGCGATCGAAGCGGAAAAGGCAGGAGAACAAGGGTTGGGCTTTGCGGTAGTGGCGAGAGAAATTCGTCGATTGGCCGACCAAACCGCTGTGGCGACTTTAGATATTGAGCAGACCGTTAAAGAGATGCAGGCTTCTGTCTCTACTGGGGTGATGGAAATGGATAAGTTTAACCAGGACGTGCAACGCGGGGTTGAGGAAGTGGGTGCAATGAGTCGGCAGATGGGACAGATTATTGAGCAAGTGACGACTCTAACTCCTCAATTTTTAGTTGTGACGCAGGGGATGGAAACTCAGGCAGAAGGGGCACAACAAATTAGTCAGGTGATGAGCCAGCTCAGTGATGTCTCGGTGCAAACAGCAGATTCACTGCAAGAAATTAATCGAGCGATCGCCCAGCTAGGCGCAGTGGCGCAAGGGCTACATCAAGGGATTGCTCGGTTTCAGGTCAGCGATTAGTCAACTCAGCCCACCTTATGAATCAACCCAACCTGTCCTCTTCCAACCTACCCTCTGCCTCGGAACGTTGCTGGAATCACATTGGTGTCTCCGGCGATCGCTCCTGTCCAGAACTTGTAGAAATGATCCATTGTCGCAACTGCTCTGTCTATGCTCAGGCGGGCCGCAGTTTGCTAGAGCGAGAAATTCCAGCCAGTTATCTGCTGGAGTGGACTAGCTCTTTAGCTGAAGAGAAAACGGAACCTACAGCGGGCACTCTATCAGTAGTCATCTTTCGCTTGGGTCGTGAGTGGTTAGCTTTACCCGCACTCTTATTTCAAGAAATTACACCGATTACTTCTGTCCGGACGTTGCCCCATCGGAGCAATCAGATCTTTCAAGGTTTGGTGAACATTCGCGGGGAACTGCAATTGTGTGTCTCCCTCCGAGATTTGCTTGGCATTGAGCAGGCAACGGTTCACTCAACCAACCAACAGGTTACTTATCAACGGATGGTGGTAGTGCAAAGCCAAAAAAGTAGTTGGGTGTTTCCGGCAGATGAAGTGTATGGAGTGCAATCTATCCGCCTAGACGAAATCCGCAATTTGCCTGCTACCCTCTCCAATGCTAAAGACACCTACACCAAAGGCATTATCAACTGGCAAAACCATAGTGTCAGCTACCTAGATGACGAGTTGCTGTTTTACACGCTGAATCGGAGGATTCTGTGAGGAGCGATAACCAGGATTTTAGCCATTTCTCAATGCTGGAATTGTTCCGGATGGAGGTGGAAGCCCAAGCCACGGTTTTAAACCACGGTCTGCTAGAGCTGGAAACTAATCCTGGAATGCCTGAGACGCTGGAATCGCTGATGCGGGCTGCTCACTCGATCAAAGGAGCCGCACGAATTATTGATTTAGAGGTGGGCGTCAAATTGGCTCATGTCATGGAAGACTGCTTTACCAGTGCCCAAATGGGCGTTGTGACCTTGGCAGCGGCACAAATTGATGTGTTGCTACAAGGCGTTGATTTGCTGTTACGACTGAGTTGTGTGCCAGAAACCCAGCTTCAGGCTTGGCTGGCAGAACAGGCTGATGGAATTGAAGCGTTGTTGTCTGCGATCGCCACTTTACTAGATCCCCAACCGCAACCCCTAGCCAACGAGCTACCAGCAATTTCTGACCTTACAGTTCCAATTGAGTTAACGCCAGTAGTAGCTGTTGCACCTGAGAAATTTAATGCCGCATCGATTCTAGAAGCAGAAGCGATCGCAGCTCACGTTTCCCCGCTCATGGTCGAGCCAGTGACGGTTCAGGGGTCAGTAACTTCTACGGGTGCGATCGCTGAGCCAATGGTTCCGATTCAGGCATCCCCGATGACTAAAACCATGCCCTTCGGTTCGGCGGGGGGACAGGGAGCCGACACCCAAGATCGGGTGGTTCGAGTCAGTGCCGACAACCTCAGCCGCTTGATGGGGTTAGCCGGAGAGTCTCTAGTCGAAGCGAACTGGTTACAGCCCTTTGCCGATTCACTACTGAAGCTGAGACGGCAGCAAACCGAACTGTCTACGTTAATCGAAAAGCTGCAAGGATCGCTAGCTGAACAGAGCCTAAATCAGCGTAGTGAAAACTACCTGAATGCGGTACGGCAACAAGCTAGTAGTTGTCGGGAGATGCTGAGCGATCGCTTAAATGAACTAGAGCTATTTGCCCGCCGTTCTGCCAATTTGTCCGATCGCCTCTATCGCGAAGTGCTGGCGAGTCACATGCGCCCTTTTGCCGATGGGGTGCAGGCATTTCCTCGGATGGTGCGAGATTTGGGCAGACAGTTAGACAAGCAGATCCGCTTTGAGGTCTTGGGCAAAGCCACGGATGTAGACCGGGACATCTTAGAGAAGCTAGAAGCGCCGCTGACTCACCTACTTCGTAATGCAATTGATCACGGCATTGAGCCGATGGCAGAGCGTTTGGCAGCGGGTAAACCAGCAGAAGGGTTAGTGCGCCTAGAAGCAGTGCATCAGGGTGGAATGCTCTCGATCACTGTGTCGGACGATGGGCGAGGCATGGATTTTGAGCGTTTACGCACCAAAATTGTCAGCAAGCAATTGGTCAGCCCTGAGATGGCTCCTCAACTGACAGAAGCGGAGCTGATTGAATTTCTGTTCTTACCAGGTTTTTCCACCAACGACACTGTGACCGAGCTTTCGGGACGGGGTGTGGGGTTGAATATTGTGCAGAACATGATCCAGGAAGTTGGGGGGAGCCTGCGAGCCGTCTCCAAACTGGGTAAAGGCATGACCTTTTACCTGCAATTGCCCTTAACTCTATCGGTCATTCGCACGCTCTTGGTAGAAATCGCTGGGGAGCCTTATGCCTTACCGTTGACTCGCATTGACCGCATTGCGATGGTGGAACCAGAGGCGATCGCCGTAGCCGAGAACCGCCAGTTCTTCACCATCGACGGACAAAATATTGGGCTAGTCGTGGGCCATCAGGTTCTAGAGCTACCTGCCTTTGCCTACGATGCCAAGGCGCTGCCTGTGATTGTGATCAGCGATCGCCTCAGTTGTTATGGCTTGGTCGTCGATCGGTTTCTGGGTGAGCGAGATTTAGTCGTCAGACCGCTCGATTCGCGCTTGGGCAAAGTGAAAAATATTAGCGCTGCGGCCCTTTTAGAAGACGGTTCCCCAGTGCTGCTGATCGATGTAGAAGACATAGTGCGCTCGATTGATCACTTGTTAACCAATGGTCAGCTCAGCCACATTAGCCGCAAAACTGCCAAGGTAGCGACCAAGGCTCAAAAGCGGGTTTTGGTCGTTGACGATTCCATCACTGTGCGCGAAATGGAGCGGAAGTTATTACAAAACAAAGGGTACGCGGTTGAGGTGGCAGTCAATGGAGTCGATGGCTGGAATGCCATTCGTACAGGTCATTTTGATTTGATTGTGACCGACATTGACATGCCCCGGATGAATGGAATTGAGTTGATCGCCCAGCTAAAGCAACATGCCACCCTCAAGGCTTTACCCGTGATTATTGTTTCTTACAAAGATCGAGAAGAAGACCGGATGCGAGGACTCGAAGTGGGAGCGGACTACTACCTGACCAAGAGCAGTTTCCACGATGACACGCTCCTAAATGCAGTGCGCGATCTCATCGGTGAGGCGATCGCATGAGAATTGCCATTGTTAATGACATGCTGTTGGCCGTAGAAGCCCTCCGCCGTGTGGTGGCAACAGTTTCTGAATATGAAGTTGCTTGGGTGGCCCGCACAGGAACCGAAGCAGTAACTAAAGCGGCTCAAGATACCCCAGATTTGATCTTGATGGATTTGCTCATGCCAGAACTGGATGGGGTAGGAGCGACTCGTCAAATCATGGCTCAATCTCCCTGTGCGATCGTGCTAGTTACGGCAACGGTGAGCGGTCATGGTGCCAAGGTTTTTGAAGCAATGGGATATGGCGCTTTAGATGCGGTGAATACGCCCATTTTGGGGCCACAAGGACAAGGCGCGAGTGGCACTGAGCTGTTGGCTAAAATTTCGATGGTTGCCAAGCTGATTGGTAAATCTCCTGCCCGCAAGTCGCGATGGCTCGATCAAGCCAAGCCCGTCAGTTTTGCCCAGCCGACACCACCTTTAGTCGTGATTGGCGCTTCAACTGGGGGGCCACAGGCATTACGAACGATTCTGTCTCATTTTCCCGTCAACTTCCCCGCAGCGGTGGTTGTGATTCAGCATATAGATGCTCAATTTGCTCCCGGTTTAACGGAATGGCTCAATCAACAAGCTGCAATCCCCGTAAAAATTGCCCAGCCCGGACAATTTCTGCAAGCAGGGACTGTTTGTGTCGCCAGCACCAACAATCATTTGGTTCTACAGGCGGATCTGACCTTGGCCTATACACCAGAGCCAACTCAATCCACTTATCGCCCTTCTGTCGATGTGTTTTTCAATAGTGTGGCAGCTCACTGGCCTCGCAAAGGTGTGGCGATTCTGTTGACGGGGATGGGCAAAGATGGAGCATTGGGGCTGAAGTCTCTCCACGCCACTGGTTGGCATACGATCGCTCAGAATCGGGAGACTTGTGTGGTTTACGGGATGCCCAAAGCCGCTGTTGAATTGGGGGCTACTAAAGAAGTTCTCCCCCTGCCCGCGATCGCCCCTGCTTGTCTGGATCAAGTGATTCCTCGCTGGGCCAGACGTGCCTAAATTCAGACCTGGGGTAGCTTGCTCTGGAGGAGTAGGGTGCTGTGGTTGTCAATAAAGGCTGGGCGACTCTGGCGATCGGTGGCACTGAAGCTTTCAAAATAACGCTGTGGTGCTGCGGGAAAATGGGAGAAGTCAAACAAAGCATCCCCATCGGCAATGTCGGCCCAGAAGTAGCGCAGGCTTGGTAGCAACGCTTCGGCTGCTTCCGGCGGCAAATTTAGCGGCGGCTGAGTCAGCAGTTTTAGCATGAAGGGATGGCTGCGATCGCCCATCCACCGGCGAGAAGCTTGTTGCAGTTGCGGCCAATCGGGGACAGCATCGACGCGATGAGATTCTACCTGGAGCCATTGTCTACCCTGGCGATCGCTATGAAATTGCAAAACTCGGTAAGGGTGAGGATAGCTGACCAAAGAACCCGTCGTGATCTCGTAAATGCCTTGGTGTTGGGCGATATCTTGCACATGCAGATGCCCGGTAAATATCAGTTGCACTCCAGCGTCTTGCAATATTTGCAGTAGGGCTGGGGCGTTTTCTAACATGTAGCGGCGGCCCAACGGATGCTGCGATTGCCGAGGCAGGTGTTCTACCACATTGTGATGCACCATCACCATCACTAACTCTTGCGCTTTAACTTTGCTCAAGACTTGTCTCAACCAGCTCAATTGCGGTTCATCCAAGCGACCTAGTTGTTTGCCTTGAGCATCAAACTGGTTGGAGTTTAGCCCAATCAAGCGCACTCCTGGTAAGGGTTTGCAGGTGTAGTACATCTGGGAAGTATCTTCGTAGCCGAACTTGTGGTAATAAGTGGGAAAATCTGCCCAACTAATCGAAGCATCATTGGCGATCGCGTTGGGGAAATCGTGATTGCCGGGAACCACATAGGTCGGAAAAGGGAGCTGAGCCAATCGTTCTGCCAACCAGGTATGATTTTCGGGTTCGCCATGTTGGGTAAGGTCGCCAGGGATCAGCAAAAAGTCGAGGTTTAGCTGCTCTAGGTGCTCCAAAATGAGTTCAAGGGCGGGAATACTGACCTCAACCAGATGAAATCGATTGGGATGCTCCCAAATAGTGTGGGGTAGGGCAATGTGCAAGTCGCTAACGATCGCAAAGCGGAACTGAAGGCTCATAAGATAATTTTTTAAGGTAGGTGATCTAGCAATTAAGTAGGTTCTAAACTAAGGGTGCAGAACCGAATTAAGAATCGATTAAATTGGTTTTATATGACGAGCGGGAAAACCCCGTCCTCTTGAAGCGGGGATGCGAGCGAGTCCAACGAAAGCAACGGGCGTAGCACATCCTTACACATTTTGAGTTAAACTGTAAGGCATGGAAAGAGCTTTTAAGTACCGCTTCTATCCCACCCCTGAGCAAGAAACCTTGCTGCGGAGAACCCTGGGCTGCGTGAGGCTGGTTTACAACCGTGCTCTTACCGCTAGAACGGAAGCTTGGTATCAGCGACAGGAACGAATTAGCTACAGCCAGTCCTCTGCCATGCTGACTGAGTGGAAGCAGGAAGAAGAGTTGTCTTTCCTGAATGAAGTCAGCTCGGTTCCTCTGCAACAGGGACTGCGGCATCTGCAAACTGCATTCAGCAACTTCTGGGGCGGCAGAGCGCAGTATCCTAACTTCAAAAAGAAGCGCAATGGTGGGAGTGCTGAGTTCACCAAATCGGCGTTCAAGTTCAGAGAGGGTCGGGTCTATCTGGCTAAGTGCTCTGAACCGTTGCCGATTCGCTGGAGCCGCACTCTGCCTAAAGGGGCTGAGCCATCCACAATCACCGTCAAGCTGGAACCATCTGGGCGTTGGGGTGTTTCGTTGTTGGTGAATGACGAGACGATTCAGCCCTTGCCCCAGGTGGATAAAGCCATTGGGATTGATGCGGGCATCACCAGCTTGATCACCACTAGCGACGGTGAAAAGGTGGCTAACCCTAAGCACTTTGACAAGCTCTACCAGAAGTTGAAACGCGCTCAGAAAAGACTGAGTCGCAAGCAGAAAGGCTCTCGCAATCGAGACAAGGCACGGCTCAAAGTCGCTCGTGTTCATGCTCAGATTCGAGATGCGCGTCAAGATTTTCTGCACAAATTGACCACGCGATTGGTGAGAGAAAACCAAACCATCGTCGCGGAGTCGCTGGCCGTGAAAAACATGGTCAAGAATCGGAAGTTGGCGAGAGCGATTTCTGATGCTGGGTGGGGTGAGTTGACTCGTCAGTTGGCTTACAAGGCCAATTGGTACGAGCGTACCTTCATTCAGCTTGAGCGTTGGTTCCCTGGTTCTAAAACCTGCTCGGCGTGTGGGCATAAAGTAGATTCGCTTCCTCTAAATATTCGTAAGTGGGATTGCCCTCAATGTGAGGCTCACCACGACCGGGATGTGAATGCAGCGAAGAACCATTTAGCCGCTGGGCTAGCGGTGTTAGTCTGTGGAGCGACTGTAAGACCCGAAGAGAGTAAATCTCGGAAGGCAGGTGCAATGAAACAGAAACCTAAATTGTGAGGTTTAGGAATCCTCGTCCCCTTGCGGCGAGGAGGATGTCAATGTCGCAAACAGATTTCTTCTAAGGGATGATCCTAAGGAGAAATTACGGTACAGCTTGCTAAGCATTTACGAGAGGAAGCATCAACTTTGTCACTGGTTCGAGTTCGAGAACACGTTAATCCGCTGAGTCGCAAATATCAAAGTCCAGTCAAACCACCGGACTGGAGTCAAGTGTATGCAGATTTAACCCAGCCACTGCATTTGGATATTGGCTGTGCGAGGGGGCGCTTTGTGCTGAGTATGGCGCAAACGGAACCGAGTTGGAATTTTTTAGGTTTAGAAATTCGAGCTACTTTGGTGGATCAAGCCAACCAAGAGCGGGATGAGCTGAATTTAACCAATTTGCACTACTTGTTTTGTAATGCGAATACTTCGGCGCGATCGCTGTTGCACTCGTTACCTAAGGGGATTTTGCAGCGGGTAACGATCCAGTTTCCTGATCCTTGGTTTAAGCGCCGCCACCAGAAGCGACGGGTGGTGCAGCCAGAGTTGGTGCGGGAGTTGGCGAGTTATTTGGTGCCTGGTGGGGTGGTGTTTTTGCAATCGGATATTCAGGAAGTGGCTGTGGAGATGTGCGATCGCTTTGAGGAGCATTCAGCGTTTCAGCGGCAGAGGGAAGGTTGGCTGAGTGAAAATCCTTTGTCTGTGCCGACGGAGCGGGAATGTATGACGTTGGAACGGGGGGAACCTGTTTATCGGGCTTTGTTTGTGCGTGCTTAAGGTTCTTGGAAGAACCGAACCCTTGGGGGCGCTTGCCCCCAAACCCCTGCTGAGGGACGGTTGCGTCCCCCAGACCCCCTCCAAACGAATCTAACGGTAAGGGTTTCGAGTCTTGGACGAAGTTAGCTGTTGGCTTTCAATTTCTAACTGCTGACTCCTGTCTCCTCACTTTTTCCTCCTTCATCCCTCCTCCTTCATCCTTTACCACGTAGGCAACCAACGCCGCAGTTGCCACTCTGTGGGGGATAGGGGCAGGCCGAGGTAGAAGGGCAGCCAAAAGATGAAGGCCATGATGGTCAAAAAGATGGCTGTGACACCTGCGATTCGGAACCAATATTGGCGGCTATGCAACCAACGATCGATTAGCCAGGCGATCGCGAGTAGTGAGAAGACGGAAGCACCCATGTAGTGGTAGAGGAAGGTGCAGCGGCTGACTCGCATCCAAGGGATTAAGTTGGCTCCGTAATTGGCGACGAGGTAAACGCCAATCCACAGGTCTATTGAGCTTGTGATTGATTCAGTGAATGATCTCGTAGCTTGATGAGGGGGAGGAGGGGCTGCGATCGCTTGGGTAGGGGCTTGGTTTGGGATTCCGGCGATCGCATCGGCAGCGTCGGTTTGTTGCACCCAATTGTAGAAACGCTTTCCTAGCATCCACATCACTAGGAGAATTCCGGCGGTGGATAGCCACCAGAGGACTGGGTTGCCCATTGCGTGAATGTCGTACACCAGTTTGACTGCTGACTGCGGGAGAGAAGGCTTGGCAGGTACGATGTCGCTGGTGTTTTGGGCTGTTTCGTAGAAATACAGGATGGGGCGCTGCATGAAAAGCCAAGTGTACCAGTCGGAGCAGTAGGGGTGGATTTTGGGGCCGTCGCCAACCTTCTCGTGGTATGACAAAATTCGTTGTTGCACGTCCCAGAAGTTGGGAGTGGGATTGAGTCGCAGGTGAGGAATCCAGCTCAAACTGTAGGTCAGGACTGGAACAATCCCCAATGTTGTAATGATGGTAAAGGGGTTGAGTTGAGTCAGCTTGCGGAGGGGAGAAATAAATTGCTTACCGCTCGGTGTGAGGATGGGGTCGGGTGTGCCTCCCCAGAATTTAGTGATTAAGCGCATCCCCCAGGCTGTGAACCACAACAAATAAGCGCCAAACAAAAACCACAAGCCATTCCACTTGATGGCGGCAGAAGCTCCGAAACTAATTCCTGCTAGAATCAGCCACCACCAGCGTTTTGCGCCTCGCCGCTCTAGCGATCGCAAGACAAACCACTGCCCTAATAAGCCAAAGCTGATCAGATAGACGTTAACTAAGGCGTAACGAGACTCTACGAGAAATAGGCCATCTAGAGTGGAGAGGAAGCCTGCAATTAGGGCGTAGCTACGGCGACGGGTGAGCTGGTAAGCAATGCCCATGACGATTAAGGGGATGAACGACCCCACGAGGGCATTGAGCCAGCGGTAGCTGAAGGGGGACAGCAGCGAACCTGTGAGGGAGTTTTTGACGGCGTCTGCACCCCAGGGAGTTTGGTTGGCGAGCCAGATGCCAATGGCAATTAGGTATTTGCCTAGGGGTGGGTGCCCATCAAAAAAGGGCTTTTGTATTAGGTAGTTGTTGGCAAAGGTGGCGAAGTAAACTTCATCGAAAACGAGGGTGTTGAAGCGACTTAGGCCCCAAAACCGCAACGCGATCGCCAGTAGAAAAATTCCAACGGTGCCTAGAATGAACCAAAGCTGAGGCTGCTTGGACAACTGTTTAGACCAGGCCATAAACCAACTCTCAATCCCCTAACTTCCCTAACTTTTGCTACCTTGCTGTAAGGCTTAACCTATCGCAATGAACTTTGCTCCATCAACGATACGTCAAAAGCTACCCTCTCTTCCTACTTCACCCTGTCAGATTTTTGCCGCTGGATTGAGAAAAACAGTCACTAAAATCACACAGCAAGTTACTACTCTTTTTGACAGATGAAGGGCTGGGGGGAGTGAACCACACTAGACTCAGAAGTTGTTTGGAGATTCGATTTATGGCAACTAGCAATGGTGGAGCACAGGCAGTAAGCAACTTAGAATACGATTTGCTGACGGTGCTTCAAAATAAGTCTGAAGCCGTAAAAGCTTACGATTCCTATATTCAAGACGCTCAATCGACTGGATCGCAACCTTGTGCAGAGCTGTTCCAAAAGCTGCAACAAGAAGATATGCGTCAAGCCCAAGAAATTCGTCAGCACCTACAAGAAGTGATGCAAAAGGGCAAGATGTAGGCGATCGCGAAGCGTTGATCCACTCAACATTGCCCCTGAATGCTGGAACCTAATTTTGTCTTGACCCTCCTCAATTTGGGGAGGGTTTTGGTTAAAGGTTAAATAAAGCTTGCACTTGGGCCAAAGGTAATTGCCAAAGCCGCTCTGGTTGCCAAGTATCCGGGTCGAGGCGCGATCGCTGTCCGCGTTGGTAGGCTTGCTGTAGCCGTTCCCAAGGCATCTGCTTAAATTTTGGAGTTTGAGTTGGGGGAAGCTGCTGGTAGAGAACACGCAGCAGTCCTAGACCAATCAGAAAGTTAGTGGTGCTGAATTTGGCTCCAATCAGAAAGGCTTGCACTTCGGCTTCCCCGAGGGGGTCGCTGCCGTAGCCTGTCAGAATATGAATGCCGTCATGGAGTTGTTTGCGCCGAGAACCTGTAGTGAGTGGTGATAACCCATGTTGGTCTAGAAAATCGGCCCAAACTCGGCCAAAGGTGCCCGCAGGTAGCGATCGCAGAGTTGGCAGGTTCACAATGGTTGAGACGTTGCGCCCTCGTAGCTCAGCAATGCGATCGATTAATTTGAAAAATCTTTCGACTTTAGGATTAGAGGCGGGTGCGGCAGCAGCTTGGGTATTCATGGTTGTGTTCCAGTTTGTGTTCCAGAGATTGTCGGCTTAGCGATTCAGAGGCGAACCAGCGATCGCCCCTGGCAAAATCAACGAAGGTTTAAGAGTTCAGAGCGCTTAACAATCCAACTTGCAGGGCTAGAGTGCCTAGGAGCTATTACTGTTGCCCTTGCCGTCTTTGCTGTCGAGCTTGTTTCAACTCATTCAGCTTTTGCCGCTGCTCTTCGGTTAGTACTGATTCCATGCGCTGACGGGAGGCTTGCTTAATTTCCTGGATGCGAGTTTGTTGCTCGGCTGAGAGGTTGAGGTTGGCAAACGGGCCTCTGCGTTCTCTGGCTTGTCCTTGTGGTCTAGCTTGCCCTTCTTGCCCTTGGGCTCCGGCTGCCTGTCTTTCGGCTTTCGCGGCTTGCCGTTGAGCCTTGGCTGCTTCCAGTTGTTGCCGTTGCTCGGCGGTCAAAACCTGCTCCATTGCAGCTTTCGTTTCTTGGTGAATTTGCTGCATCTGCGCTTTTTGTTCCGCAGTTAGGTTAAGGGCGTTCATCCCCTTCATGCCTTTCATCATGCGGGAACCGCTTTGGCTCGGTGTGCCTGTGTTGGACTGTGCCTGAACGACTTGGTTTGCGAGTGGAGCAGCTAGCGTCAGGGCGATCGCGCCAGCCAAAAGCGGCATCAATTTCAGTTTCATAGTAGAAATCGTTTGTGAGGTAACTCAGTCAACCGTGGATGACCCAATCATAGAAAGTTGACCTCGCTTCCGCCTGAGGAGAAGGTCATGAAGATCAGCGTGACTAAAGTCATGGGTGACGCAGTTAGGCTCAGGAGTAAAGTTCTCTCCTGTAGTAGGTGCCAGTTGGCTCAGCGGGATCTAAGGTCAGATTAGGCGGGGCCAGCCAGGCATATAAGTTAGGAGCTACTTTATGAGCATTCATGTAGAGAGAAGTATTCGGATTGATCGCTCTCCTCAAGAGCTGTATCAGTTCTGGCGTAACTTTGAGAATTTGCCACGATTCATGAATCATCTCCAGTCGGTGCAAATGGTGGATGCTCAGCGATCGCATTGGGTTACCAAAGCTCCCTTAGGCAACCAAATTGAATGGGATGCTGAGATTACCCAAGATCAAGAAAATGAGCTGATTTGTTGGCGATCGCTACCTGGCGCTAGTGTGCCTAACGAAGGCTGCGTGAGCTTTCGCACTTCAGAGTATGAAGCTGGCACAGAAGTTAAGGTCACGATGGACTACAGTCCCTTTGGTGGCATGGCTGGAGCCGTAGTTGCCACCTTGCTGGGTGAAGCTCCGGATGGGCAACTGTACGAAGATTTGTGGCGGCTCAAGCAGGAAATTGAGGAAGGCAATACTGAACTTTAGTTCTTAAACACCTTTGCTACAGAGTTTAGAATCCTAACCAGTAGCCCAAGAGGAGGCTGTGCTCTTAGAGTAGGAAGGAGCACCATTGATTTTCGCCAATCCTCGAATGTGAGCAAGCTGTCAAAGGTCCAAACTCATCCGTTTCCGTTTTTGCTGTACCTAGAATGGGCTCTGCTCGGTGTCGCGACACTCTCGGAGCTGTTCTTTGTGCCGCTGCCCCGGATGCGCCAGTTTCCTCTCACGACGCTCTTGAGTATTGGCGGCTTGTGGCTAATGGGGCTACGACTGCCTGTGGGCCGACCCGGATGGCTAAAGCTGCTGTATACAGGGTTAGAGTTTAGCCTAATTGTTTTGGCGGGAGGCTTGAGCCCACGGGGAATCCGGGTGTTTCCGTTCCTCTATTTGGTTTTAGTGATTCGCAGTTGCCTGCTGTTTAAGCTGCCCGGACGCTTGATGGTGACAGGGCTAGCGTTTTCTTCCTTCCTGCTGACGCTGCTCTACCGTATGCAAACGCTGAATCTGCCAGGGCGACCGATGGTGCAAGACCGCATCCGGTTTCTGATTCTCAATCTGACGCTAAATGCGGCTTTGCTGTTTGGGCTGATCCTGATTTTGGTGTTGTTTTTGATTAATGCACTGCTGGCGGAACGCGAAAGCCGAGAAAAGCTAGCGATCGCGAACGAACAACTACGCCAATATGCCCTACGAATTGAAGACCAAGCGACACTACAAGAACGCAACCGCATTGCCCGCGATATTCACGACTCCCTCGGCCACGCTCTCACCGGGCTGAACATTCAACTGGAAGGAGCCTTAAAGCTTTGGCAAACCAATCCGACTAAAGCGCAAGCCTTTCTAGCAGAAGCAAAACGGTTGGGATCAACGGCGTTGCAGGCAGTCCGACAGTCTGTAGCGGCTTTGCGCTCCGATCCGCTCCAAGGGCAATCTGTAGAGATGGCGATCGCCCGCCTCGCCCAGGAATTTCACCGCACCACTGGCATTTTGCCGACTTGTGAAATTGAGCTGACGCGATCGCTACCACTGGAACTCAAAACTGCCGTTTATCGCATCGTCCAAGAATCCCTGACTAATATTTGTAAATATGCTGCTCCGAGTGCGGTACAAATTCAACTCAAGACAACGAAAGATCTCCTACTGTTACAGGTTCAGGACGATGGTAACGGCTTTGAAGTGAATGAAAATACGACCGGATTTGGAATTCAGGGGATGCAGGAACGGAGTTTGGCGTTGGGCGGTCACTTTACCATTACCAGTCAGCCTGGAGCGGGTTGTCGTATTCTAGCCAAGTTGCCCCTACCGAAATTGCCCTCATGATTCGCGTCCTACTAGTCGATGACCAAAGTATTCTGCGTCAGGGTTTGAAAGCGCTCCTGGAGCTAGAGCCAGACTTGGATATCGTGGGCGATGCGAGTAATGGGCAAGTTGCGATTCAGCAAGTAGAAGCACTGCAACCCGATGTAGTGCTGATGGATGTGCGAATGCCCGTGATGGATGGGGTTGCCGCGACCAGAAGCATTTGCCAGCGCTTCCCGACGATTAAAGTCTTGGTGTTGACCACCTTTGATGACGACGAATACATTGCCGAAGCGATGCGGGTGGGAGCGATCGGTTATTTGCTCAAAGATACGCCTTCGGAGGAACTAGCCGCTGCAATTCGGGCAGTTCATAAGGGATACGCTCAATTTGGCCCTGGCATTTTTCAGAAAGTGCTTTCCCACATGGGCTCAAAACCCGTCGCGATCGCTAGCTCACCTGCTGAACAGTTACCTCCTGGTCTAAACGAACTCACGCCCAGAGAACGGGAAGTATTGCGCCTGATTGCAGCGGGTTCTAATAACCGAGAAATTGCACAAACTTTATTTATTTCAGAAGGCACGGTCAAAAATCATGTCACCAATATTCTGAATCGGCTGAATTTGCGCGATCGCACCCAAGCAGCTATCTTTGCCAATGCCTATCTCACGCTGCTGAATGACGGCAGTGGTAGCCTGTAAACTCAGATTGGCAGGTTTTTGTTAGGTAAAAGATTGGTGCCAACTGCTACGACCTACTTAACTCATCCCAAACGCAATCCCCAAGCTCGTTTGCGGCTATTTTGCTTTCCCTATGCGGGAGGCAATTCTTTTATCTTTCGACCTTGGCTGAATAGCCTACCATCAGATGTTGAGCTAGGCGCGATCGAGCTACCAGGACATGGCACTCGCATGGCTGAACCACTATTAACTCGAATGCCTGAGTTGGTAGAAGCGATCGCCTCATCTCTCTTACCCCACCTAGACAAACCTTTTGCGTTTTTCGGACACAGTATGGGAGCTTGGGTCAGCTTTGAGGTGGCTCGCTGGTTACAAAGCCATGATCATTTGTGTCCGGTGCATCTCTTTGTGTCCGGTGCGCGGGCTCCTCAATTGCCTAGTTTGCGATCGCCACTCCACCAATTACCAAAAGCAGAATTTGTCGCAGCGTTGCGCCGTCTGCAAGGCACCCCAGAAGCGGTGTTAGAGCACGCGGAACTGATGGAGTTGATGCTGCCAATTCTAAGAGCTGATTTTGCTGTGTTAGAAACCTATACATATTCGCCCCAAACTCCCCTACCTTGCTCGATCACAGCCCTCGGTGGATTGCAGGATGTAGATGTGAGTGAGGTAGCACTTCAAGCGTGGCAAGCCCAAACCAGTGCTAGTTTTTCTCACCGTATGTTGTCAGGTAATCACTTTTTTATCCATTCAGACCAAACGTTGCTCCTACACCTGTTGACCCAAGAACTCACTCAAATTGTCAGCCATCTACCTAAGTATGCCCCTCTCAAATCCCCTCCAGGTTTGGGGAATTAGGAGGGCCAAATGCAGCATTATGAGGACAATCCCTGGCAGTCGCCACCCGCTGATCTGAAGTTAGCCCAAGATGAAGTACATGTCTGGTGTATGGCGCTTGATCAAGACCCAGGGTTAGTCGAGCAGTTCCATGCAACCTTAGCTAATGACGAACAGGAACGGGCCGCGAAATTCTATTTCCCTAAAGATAGGCAGCATTTTATTGTGGCGAGGGGTTTACTGCGCCTAATTTTGGGCCGCTATCTCAATCAAGCACCTGCTCAGCTACGTTTTGTCTATAATGCCTATGGCAAACCTAGCCTGGAAGCAACTCCATCGCTGCATTTCAACTTGTCTCACTCGAAGGGATTGGCTCTGCTGGGGATGTCAAGCGATCGCGAAATAGGGATTGATCTTGAATACATCCGCACAGACTTTCCTTTTGAGCAGGTGGCTAAATCTGTCTTTTCAGTTTCAGAGCAAAATATCTTGCGATCGCTGCCTGAAACCCTCAAGCCTGAAGCATTCTTTAATGCCTGGACTCGTAAAGAAGCCTATATCAAAGCTTTGGGGCAAGGGCTATCGATTCCGCTCGACCAGTTTGATGTAGCTTTCGTCCCTGGCGAATCTGCGGCTTTGCGAGAAGTCAGAGGGACTTGGTCAAACGCCCACGACTGGACTTTACAACACCTAACCCCTGCACCGAATTATGTAGGCGCGATCGCGGTTGCAGGATCAGGCTGGCAACTCAAGTGTTGGCGCTGGTTAAATGCCTGAAAGGCAAGTGATAGGATGAAAGCCAGCATCGCTAAACTGTGGAGTTTATTGGTATCTAGGTGCAACTCAAAAACGTCATTATTGCTCACAAAGCAGGAGATGCGACCAGTCGGCGCTGGGCTGAAAAATGTGCTCGGCAGCTAGAAGACCGAGGTTGTAAAGTGCTGATGGGACCGAGCGGCCCCAAAGACAATCCCTATCCCGTCTTCTTGGCCTCAGCCACCCATCCAATCGATTTAGCGCTGGTCTTGGGCGGGGATGGCACAGCGCTCTCAGCCACAAGGCATTTAGCTGCCGATGGCATTCCGATTTTGGCGGTGAATGTCGGTGGGCATTTGGGATTCCTCACCGAGTCTTCGCAGGAACTGAGCGATTCAGAGCGAGTTTGGGATCGGTTGCTAGAAGACCGCTTTGCTGTCCAGACTCGAATGATGGTGCAAGCGAGTGTATATGAAGGACATCGCACCAATCTGGAGCCAGTGAGCGATCGCTACTTAGCCCTGAATGAAATGACGGTGAAGCCTGCGTCTGCCGATCGCATGATTACTTCCATTTTGGAAATGGAAATTGATGGTGAGGTGGTGGATCAGTACCAGGGAGATGGCCTGATCGTTGCCACACCCACAGGGTCTACTTCCTACACCGTGGCTGCCAATGGCCCGATCGTGCATCCGGGGATGGAAGCGTTGGTCGTCACCCCAATTTGCCCTTTAAGTCTTTCTAGTCGCTCGATTGTGCTGCCGCCCGGTTCAGTGGTGAGTATTTGGCCCTTGGCAGACAACGACCTCAGCACCAAGCTCTGGATGGATGGCGTGATGGCAACCTCGATTTGGCCAGGGCAGCGAGTCGATGTGCGGATGGCTGATTGCCGAGCTAAATTCATTATTTTGCGAGAGAACTATTCCTACTACCAAACGCTGCGGGAAAAGTTGCAATGGGCTGGAGCCAGAATTCGCTACAGCAACAATCACCGTAATTAGGCACCGCAATTAGGTGGTTCGTAGGTAATCATTTCACTCAAAATCATTACCAATCTAAAACTACCGGGAATTAAAGCTGGGGGGACAGATTATTAGCTGGAACACGGGTTCACTCAATCGCGTATCCGCCTCGTTACGCTTTATACAGTTGCACCCGATTGACTGAGAAATCCCCCTAATTTCGACTGCTCAATCTTTTCAGCCCCTAGTCTCTTGTGCTTAGTTCCTGAAAGTGGCGGAGTGAAGCCAGCGGTTCTAGCTAGCTTGATCCGTTACTTTACGGTTGAAATGGGGGACGCGATCGCGCAATTTGTTGACTCCTAAGCGTTCTAGGGAACTCTATCAACAAATCGTCGATGGCTTGGTCAGCTAGGAATTGCAATTGCCCGATCTAGCGAATTTTAACTATGAAAAGTCACCTTGTGGCGATCGCAGAGTTATCTACTGCCGATCGCGAGGCTATGTATGGTCTATTGAGCACTCATTTTTCCGGAGTCAAGCGAGCAGTTTTTGAAGCTGACTTGCATACCAAAAACTGGGTGATCTTATTGAAAGATGAGCGATCGCAGACCCTTAAGGGTTTTTCCACAATTCTGATGTACGAAACTGAGTTTGAAGGTGAGGAGTTGACGGTTGTCTACTCTGGCGACACGATTATGGACCCCAGTGCTTGGTCTAGTTCAGCACTCTCGCGGGCTTGGATCGCCTCTGTTAATCAGTTGCGGCGCAAATATCCTCGCGGCAAACTTTATTGGCTCTTGATCTCCTCTGGCTATCGTACCTACCGCTTTTTGCCTACGTTTTGGCAAGAGTTTTACCCCCGCTATGATGCTCCCACATCTCCCACAATGACCAGATTGATGCAATTTCTAGCGCAGCGGCAGTTTGGCAACTGTTATGACGCTACCACTGGCATTGTCCGCTTCCCCCATCCGCAACAGCTCAAGGGTCAGCTTCAGGGGATTCCAGTAGAACGCTGCAAAGATCCACATATTGATTTTTTTGCCAGCCAGAACCCACATCACGATCAAGGAGATGAGTTGGTGTGCTTGGCAGAGATTACCGAAACGAATTTAACGCCAGCAGGTCGGCGGATGTGGTTTGCCATGCTAGAACCTGTGGCCTTGGTGTAACCAATCATGAGTAGCAAAGCTGGGATGCAGACAGAAACCTTTAATCATCCCGATCGCTTTATTCGAGGGTGGCATTGGGCACTGCGATCGCGAGATCTCAAAGTAGGGCAGGTCAAACCTGTGCAACTCTTGGGGCGAGATTTAGCGATCTACCGTAACCAAGAGGGGCAAGTGGTGGCCCTAGATGCCTACTGCCCCCATATGGGAGCGCATTTAGCGGAAGGCAAAGTTGATGGCGCTGGAATTCGCTGTTTCTTCCATAACTGGAAATTTGATCCTCAAGGGCACTGTGTAGATGTGCCTTGTTTGGGCAAAGCCATTCCTGCCAAGCTCTCCAGTTGGCCAACCGCAGAACACTACGGCTTGATTTGGGTCTGGACGGGAGAGATACCCCAGCAATCTCTACCCTTTGTCCCGGAGCTAGAACATACAGGCTGCGACGTGATGTTTGGGTCGCATTTCTTCAAAAACTGCCATCCCAATGTCCTGTTGATCAATGCGATCGATGCTCAGCATTTCAATACGGTGCACAACTTTCCAATTCAGATTGTGTTTCGCACAGAGACGCTGCATCGCAATGCCATCACCTTCAGCAACACCACACGAGGCGGCGATGAATCCTGGCTGATGCGGTTAATTCTGCCGTTTTATAAAAATGAGGGCACCTACAGCATGTGCTACTGGTATGGCAGCACGGGCACAGTCACCCTCGGCCCCGATTTTCTCCACTTCTACATCATGTTTACCCTGCGGCTGTTGGAAGGTGGCAAAACCGAAGGACAAACCGTTTTAATCACCAAAAAGCGGCCTGGGCTTCTGGGTTGGCTATTGAATCGGCTAATTTTATTCGTTACTCAATTAGTTGGTAATTACTTCGCCAAAGGTGATACCCAGATCTTCCAAACGATTAAATTTAACCTCAAAACTCCAACCAAAGCCGATCAATCAATAGTCCAGTTCATGCAGCATGTGGAGCAACAGCAACCACTGGCTTGGGGAACCTGGGAACCAATTTCAGAACTAGCACAAACACCTGTGACAGAACCATTACAGATTAATTCTGGGGTGGAACCTGAGCGAGAACGGGTTTGGGAGGCAGTATGAAGACGGTGTTGATTACAGGGTGCTCCTCTGGGTTTGGGCGCGGTATGGTAGATGAGTTTCTCCAGTGTGGCTGGCAAGTGATCAGCACCATGCGTCAAGCTAACCAACGCCGAGAATTACTGGCAGAGTCACTAGAGAAATATAGCGATCGCTTAACCATTCTCGATTTAGATGTCACCGATCCAACTCAGCGAGAGGCAGTTGCAGAGTATGTGCGCCAAAAAGGAAATCTAGATTGCCTAGTGAATAATGCAGGCGATCGCTTTTTCGGCCCCTTAGAAGACCTCAGCGAAGCTCAACTGCGGCGACAGATGGAGGTAAATTTCTACGGTCCCACACTTTTGACACGAGCTTTATTACCTGAGATTCGAGCCGCGCAAGGCACGATTATTTTTATCTCTTCTACGTTTGGTTATATAGGGTTTCCGCTCACCTCGGCTTACTGCGCTAGCAAATATGCACTGGAAGGCTTGGCTGAGAGTCTGTATTACGAGCTAAAACCGCATGGTGTGCATGTGGCGCTAATTGAACCCGGAGCTAGCCGTACTAACTTTGGTCACGATCCGGGTTGGGCAGAAGGAGAGTCGGCTCCCTACCAGTTACAGATGCAGAATTACCATTTACTCAAAGACCGATTACGGGCCAAATCCCCCAACAACACGCTCCGAGTGGCTCAACAAGCGGTAGCTTTGGCAGAAGGGCGATCGCGATGTTTGCGAGTGCGGGTCGGACGGGATGCGGCATTGATGTATCTCTTTCAACGGCTGGTACCTGATTGGATTCGTCTACCTTTATCTAACTTGTTTTACCGTCGGATCTTTTTACGGAGGCCAGCTTGATGAGCCCGAACATTGCTGGATTTGATCTACCTCTGCTCAATGAGGGAGATAAACTCAATCGGATTTTGGCTTCAACTTTAGGCGAGCGCTTACCCGCAGCAGCACAGCTTTCCCGTTCCTACCAGCCAAGCTCGGAACCACCCCGATCTTACTGGGATGCAACGCATTTTGGTCTAGAACGAGTGGCGATTTTTCAGGATGCCAGTGAGGAAGAGCAGCAGGCGATCGCGCAGATTGCTAGCCAAGGCTTGTTGATAGAAGCCTACTTCGTGGAAAAAGCAGGGATAGGCTACATGGCGAAGATGCTCTTGCTGGCAGAAACTCTAGAGGAACGGATGCTCTACAGTCTCTTCGCTGCCGAGGAGGCCGCACATTTAGCCCAGATTAGGAGGTTTTTCGATGGCCCCCCTACCCCTCCAATACTGGGGGGAATTAGCTCTGATTTCTTCTCCCCCCAGTATTGGGGGGATGGGGGGGCAGAAGAACCCATTGGCACCGATGATCCATTTCTGCGGTTTCTGTCAGATCTCCTAGAGACAGAAGATAAAGCCATCTTGCTATTCATCATTCAGGTGGTGTTGGAAGGATGGGGTCTGAGCCACTATCGCAGTTTAGCCAAGGGCTGCTCCCACTTGGAGTTAGGTCAATTGTTTGAGCAGTTTCTCCAAGCCGAAGCGCGTCATCATGGTTCTGGTTTGATGCTGTTTAACAAAATATCTTTATCCACGCAAAGCCAAAGCGCCATCGTAGAAGCATTGACCCTGTTTCTCCGCATGGTACAAGTCGGGCCGCAGAGGGTCTTAAGCGCGATCGCCCAAGTCAAAGGAGATCTCTCGCGATCGCAACAAATCCAGGTTTTGCAAGAGTTAGAAACTGAGATCCAGAGTGGAGCGCGGTTGAGCTATTTACGCTCTCTGATGCAGAAAACTACCGCTCACGCCATTGTTCAAGAATTAGAGGAACGCGGTTCTTTCCAACCCTTCCCAGCGGAGAAATGTATATGAACAATTTATTTGACGAACCTCAAGCAAATACCTTGTTGGAGAATCAAAAAGTCTACCGAAAGCTGCAAATTAACTGCCAGCGCAACCAGCAGCAAGACCAAACTGCCGCGATCGATGCCGCTACTGCAAACTTTAAATACGACCAGTGCAAAGACGAATATTGGAACCCAGAGGAGTTCTCCCTACTTTACGGCACTCCTTTATGGGAGCAAGCTAGCCCTAGTCAACGAATTGTATTGAACCATCTGTATTGGGTAGCTTATTACTCGCAAATTGTCTCAGCAGAGATCGCGACGATTTTCTTTAACCAGGCAAGCGCAGCGGGTCTCTATGCTCAAGAAGATTTTCGCTTGGTCTGTGACACTTTGGATCTGGAGTCAGCTCAAGAGCGATCGCACATTCAGGCATTTAGAACCATTGCCAGTCAGACAGAAGCAGCATTATTCGGTCAACGGATTTTCACCTATCCCATGCGGGGACCGTTTACCGAGACCATGATTTTTGCCGATACCAATGCCCTAAAACGTTGGTGGAAGCAGGTTCAGCTCAAATGCTTTGGCTTGCTGTCTTCAGACAATACCTTTTTAGCGTGCCAATATTTCACGGTTCGGGGAGTGCGGACACTGAACGGCAAACTGGTGCAGCACAAACTCAGCGCCTACTACCAAAAACATCGTGACGCAGCCAATTCACCGATTCCCAGCCAAATTTCCTATTATCACTTCTTGGATGAGAGTTTCCATTTCAACAGTTCTACCATTCTGTCCCACGATGTCGTGAAGTGCCTAAAGCCTCCGACAAAGTTTGAAGAAACGGTTGCAAACTTAGGATTGCGGGGTTGTCAGCGCGATCATTATCATTTTTCAGCAGCCATCAACGGCATCTTTTGGTACGACCCAGCTCTGTATCGAGCGATCTATCAAGTACTGCGATCGCCTGTATTTGGAATGAGCGATCGCGAAGCCAAAGAGATGATGGCAGCTTGCTTTACCCAAGAGTCAGAGGGGTTGCATCGTAGCTATCAGACGCATCAAGAGGCGATGGAATCTTACAAGGTATATGTCGACAAGCTCGATTATGTTTGGCAGAGCAATCGCGAGATGTCATTGATGGCGGCGAATTCTCTCCCTCAATACCTAAAGACGCAGCAACGAGCCATGCAGAAATTCTTGGCTACTGGAGAGGTTGCTTCGGTGCCGCGATCGCAGCCAGCTTTTATCGCCACTCCCCAGGCTCAGGCTGAGGTACTGGGGGAGGTGAGTTAAATATGCAATCTTCTACCTTGTGTGATCTCAAAGCCCCGATTTTTAACAATAGCGATGTCGTAGCTCAAGGATGGTATATCATCTGTGCGAGCCGTGACTTACTAGTGGGTCGAGCTAAATCGTTCGACCTGTGCGATCAGAAAATCGTTGTTTATCGGGGCGTAGATGGTAACGTTCGAGCTTTAGATGCCTATTGTCCTCACTTAGGCACTGATTTGAGCCTAGGACGAGTCGATGGCAATGCGATTCGTTGCTTTTTCCACCACTGGGCTTTTGATAGCACGGGACAATGTCAAGATATTCCCTGCCAAGATCACATTCCAGCTAGAGCCAAGATTCAGGCTTATGCGACCGATGAGAAATATGGCTTCATTTGGGTGTACCCCGACAGACAAGCCCCAGAGCCTGTCGTTGAGTTTGATGAGTTAAAAGGTAAATCTCTAGTAGTTTGGCATGACAAACCTTTGGAACGTCACTGTCATCATCACATCTGCATGATGAACGGCATTGATGCTCAACATTTGCGAACGGTTCACAAGCTCAATGTTGAGATGGAATTGTCTCTAAATCACAATACGGCAGGCAACGTAATTGATTTTACGATGCGGGGAGAGATTCCGGGTAAAACCTGGCGAGAAACAGTGCTTCAGAGATTTTTAGGTAAAAGGTATGAGTATTCCATGCGTTACGCCGATGGCTGCATGGGATTGCTAACCATGATGAAAAATGTGCGTTTGGTACCGCCGCTACATATGATTTACGCCTACACACCGATCGCACCCAATAAAACTCGTATTCAGCCAATCTATGTAGCAGAGAAGAGACCAGGAATCTGGGGTTGGGTGATGACGCGATCGCTTTTATTCCTCACTCGCCTGAGCTACTATTTTCTCCGTGATGAGGATGGTCTGATCTATGACAACATCCGCTTCAATCCACAAGTGCTTTTGAGTATTGATGCGCCGCTGATTAAGTATATGAACTATGTGAATCAACTCAAACCTTCTCTCTGGTCAAAGTGTTTCTCTAAGCAGAAATCATCCGAAGTTTAAACGTTTTTATTTGTATCCAATGTAGGGGGTAGGGGCAAAGCATTCGGTCAATAACCTTTGCAGTTACCCGAAGAACATCTGCCGAATGCTTTGCCCCTACAGGTACAACCTAAAACATTTGATTAATAATTATTTGACCCACGGTTTTTATTATGAATGCATCCTGTTGCGTAGTTCGTTTTCCAGATACAAGCTACGCACCCCTAAGTTTAGAACCTCACCAACCTTTAGCCGAGCAGCTTACAGTCCAGAATTCTCCCGTGCTGTTTGGTTGCCGTACAGGGATTTGTGGAACTTGTTTGGTCACAGCGACAGGAGATCTTGCTCCACCTAGTACAGCCGAGCAGGAAATCCTTGAGATGCTGGCCCCTAAGAATCCCCAGGCAAGACTGGCTTGCCAGCTAGATGTGATGGGAGAAATTTCGATCGCGCCTCTGATGGAGGTTATATGAAGTTCGAGGATTTCTGGTATGTGGTGGCTCAAAGTGAGCAACTAAAACCCAATAAAGTTCTATCTCGGACTGTATTGGGAGAATGGCTGGCGGTTTTTCGGGACGAGAATGGTGAAGCTGTTGCTCTACGCGATCGCTGTATGCACCGCAATAGTCGGTTGTCCAGTGGTCAGGTATGTCAAGGACAGGTGCATTGCCCTTATCACGGTTGGGTGTATGACAAAAATGGAACCGTGGTGGCAGTGCCAGCAGAAGGAGAGGACTTTAAGCAGCTTCAAGCTCGACGGGTGAAGCATTACGAGACTTGTGAGCAGGATGGTTATATTTATGTACGCTTAAACAACAAACCGAGTGAAGAGTTTGAACCCTTCCCAATGCCCCACTACCAAGAACCTGGCTGGGCAACGGTACGAGTGATCAACCGCTTCCGCAATAATGTCACGAACTGTACTGAGAACTTTATCGATATCCCACATACCGCTTCCGTTCATCCTGGTGTTTTTCGTACGCCTCGCAGACAAAAGCTAGAGATGACTGTAGAGCGGCAGAAAGGAGCAGTGCGGGCAGAATATCGCAACGAAACCACGAATCTGGGTTGGTACGCCAAGTTTCTCAATCCCAAGGGCGGCAAGATTCGCCATACAGATTATTTCTTCATGCCCAATGTCACTAGCGTCGAGTATGACATGGGACCTTACCGCCAACTATGGATTACTAGCCAATCCGTTCCAGAAACAGAAGATTCCACTTTGGTCTATACCGATGTTACCTACAACTACGGCATTTGGAATCAGTTGGCGCGTCCCTTCATCCATTGGACGGCTCAACACATCATTGGTCAGGATGTAGCGGCGTTAGATTTACAACGAGAAGTAATTGAGAAATACGGCCAGAAATTTGCTAATACTCCGGCGGATACGATTCATACGTTCGTGGAGTCTATTCGCGATCGCATTGCTGCTGGCGAAGATCCCCGTCTGCTACCTGATCAATCGGTTCAAGTCACATTCTGGGTGTAGTGATGGTAATCTTTGCTGCGTTTGTGACTTTGCTGGTGTTGACGGTAGCTCGCGATCGCCGATCTAATCTCCTCTTGCAGAAGAATCGAGAAGATTGGCTACTCGACATGGCAGGGTTATCAGTGCAAGGCGTAGTGATTCCTGGCCTACAACTACTATTGGTTTACCAACTGTATCAGTGGTTGTTGCCTACCTGGAAAGGGACTTTGGTGCTCTCTCCTGGGCTGGGATTCTTGCTCAGCTTTATGTTAGTAGATTATCTCTACTATTGGAATCATCGCCTGCTACACCATCAGCGTCTATGGCCTTGGCATCAAGTTCATCACACTGTTACCCAAATGGATGTGTTGGGCACCTCCCGCAATACTCTTTGGAGTAGCTTTTTGATTCTGTATCTGTGGATTCATCCCTTGTTTCTCTTGCTGTTACAGAATCCCACAAGCTATGTTTTGGGAGTTACTTTAACTGCCATTCTAGACTTATGGCGACATAGTGCGATCGCGCCTACTCCTCAAAGCTTAATATATCGCTGGCTCTCTCCTTGGCTGGTTTTGCCGCAAGACCATGCTTGGCATCATGCCCAAATTCAGGGCTGTAATTATGGGGCCAATTTGAAGCTGTGGGATCAACTGCACGGAACCTATTATGAGTGCGATCGTGCCCCGGAGACTTTAGGAACACAGGTGGATTTGACGTTATCTCAAAAGCTGTTTTGGCCTTTCTGATGTTGGCTGGAGAAGTTGAACGATGGACACTTCAGAAGTAGACCTAACCCCCCACCCCCCCTCTGTTGCAGCGAAGGGGGAGTTGAGCCCAAGTCAAGCATTGAAAGTAGAACGGCAGGGAATGACATGGCTGAGCACTATCTTGGCTTGTTTCCCAGCACTGGTGATGTTTCTAGCAGGAGGTTCGTTTCTATCGGTCTGTATCTCTCCTAGCATCTGGACTGTTTTATTGTTGCTATTTTCGCTGTATGGCTTACCCCTGCTGATTTACCGAATTCATGCTCGTTTTTATCCTGTATTGGAAGGTATTAGCTATCTACAAGGAAAAGTTTACTCTCCTTGGTGGGGGAGTCATCAGATCCAAGCGTTCTATATTGCCTTTCCAGCTTTAGAAACTGTGCTGCGCTTGATTCCCGGACTGTTCTCCTTTTGGTTGCGGTTATGGGGTTCCAAAGTAGGCACAGGTGTTTATTGGACCCCCCATCTAGAGATTGCCGATCGCGGATTGTTGGAGATAGGCGATCGCGTCATCTTCGGGCATCAGGTAGGTCTCTATCCACATATCATCAAACCGCGCAAGCAAGATTTGATGCTGTATGTCAAGAAGATCAAAATTGGCGATGGCGTATTTCTAGGGGCTTGGAATCATATTGGGCCTGGAGTTGTAGTTCAGTCAGGAACTTATATCCCTGTCTTTACCCATGTTTATCCCAACCAAACTATTGATTCAGCAAAAATTCAAACGCTGTTAGCGAAACAGCAGAGTCAGCCAGCAAAACTTGAGTAAATTCAAAATTCTTTAGCGCAAGGCACTGTCTTCTTTATGACTCATTTTGGTATCCTGTGTCCTCCTACCACTGGACATCTCAACCCAATCCTGACTCTAGGTCGAGAACTACAACAGCGGGGTCATCAGGTAACTCTTTTCAATATCCTTGATACAGAAGCAAAGGCGAAAGCAGCAGGCATTAATTTCTGGGCGATCGGCAAAGAGAACTTCCCTTTAGGGGTTTTGGGCAGATTCTACGATTATTTGGGCACCTTGCGAGGTTTAACAGCTTTTCAAGCCACCCTCAAGTTCAGACAACAAGTCTGGGCAACAGTGGTGCTGCAAGAGGCTCCTGCTGCGATTCAAGCCGCAGGGGTAGAAGCTCTGCTCGTCGATCATGTGATTGTTGCTGGAGGAGCGATCGCCGAACGATTATCTCTGCCCTTCGTGTCCCTTTGTAGTGCGCTCTTGATGCAACCGGATAATAGTGTGCCTCCGTTCTTTGCAGGTTGGCCTTATGACCCAGCACCTTGGGCGCGACTGCGGAACCGCTTTGGTCATGCTCTGTTGGTGCAGTATTGGCGCATGGTGCATCAACCTGTGAATGAGTACCGCCAAATGTGGCGACTACCGCTATACAACAACCCCAGCGATGCTTTATCACCCTTGGCTCAAATCAGCCATCAGCCTGCCGAGTTTGAGTATCCTCGTCAATCTCTTGCTCCTTACTTCCATTTTACTGGGCCGTTTCACAGCACTGTCAGCCGAGAAACTGTCTCCTTTCCGTTTGAGCAGCTAACGGGTCAACCTTTGATCTATGCTTCAATGGGAACGCTCCGCAACCGTTCGCACCGAGTGTTTGAGCAGATCGCTGCTGCCTGCGCTGGATTAGATGCCCAACTCGTGATCGCCTTAGGAAAAGGTCTTTCTCCAGAAGCGCTTACTGATCTGCCTGGTGAACCAATTGTCGTGGGTTATGCTCCTCAGCTAGAACTTTTGCAACGCGCCACCTTAGCCATCACCCATGCAGGCTTGAATACTGCCCTGGAAGCTTTGCAAGCAGGGGTGCCAATGGTGGCGCTCCCCGTCACAGATGATCAGCCAGGCGTTGCGGCCCGGATCAAATGGACAGGCGCTGGAGAAGTAGTGCCCAAATCTCACTTAACCACAGCCCGTTTAAGAGCTGCCGTCCAACGAGTTTTGACTCATGAAAGTTATAAACAAAATGCAGTCAGGTTGCAGCAAGCGATCGCGCAAGCGGGTGGTGTGACACGGGCTGCCGATATTGTAGAACGGGCGATCGCAACTGGCAAACCTGTTCTGGCTCAGGAATTCTCTCAACCTAAAACTGAATTATGCGTCCCATCATTCAACTCTTTGCCAAGTTGTTGAGCCTAGAGGCTCGTAGATTTCATCAAGCTCTGAAAGATCCGCAAGCAGCCCAAGCAAAAGTGCAGAGGGAAATTTTTCAACGCTTAGTTGCTAGTGAATATGGCCGCTCTTTAGGTATGCGATCGCTAGAGGATTGGCAGAAAATCCCGATCGTGAACTACGGGGATTTGGAATCTTGGATCGAACGCCAAAAGCAGAGCAAAACAGCACTTTTGACTTCAGAACCTATCCTCTTTTATGAGAAAACATCAGGGAGTCGTGGACCTGCAAAATGGATTCCCTACACGCGATCGCTGCGCCGCTCCTTTAGTCAAATGTTCTGCATCTGGGCACATGACTTAATCAGCAATGGCCCTAAGTTTTCTACAGGACAAGTCTATTTCTGTGTCTCGCCACAACTCACTCAACCTACACAGACAGACACAGAAGTACAGGTTGGGCTAGCAGATGATGCTGAATATCTAGATGGTTGGTTGCAGTGGCTGTTACGACCTTTTTTAGTCGCTCCTGCGGACTTAAATCATCTCCGTGATCCGGAAGCATTTAAAGAACAGCTTTGCTTGGCACTATTGCAATCAGAAACGCTAGAGATTGTCTCAGTCTGGAGTCCTAGCTTTCTCACCGTGCATCTCGACTACATCCAGCAACATCGCCACAAGCTCTGTGAGCAATTGCGCGATCGCCTCCCTGCCAAACGCCTCGCCCTCATCTCAGATCCCTCAACCACCTGGACACAGATTTGGCCCCACCTAAAGCTGATTTCCTGTTGGGATAGTATCAATGCGGCAGACCAAGCTCAAGTGCTGCGATCGCACTTTCCTAGTGTGATGGTTCAGGGTAAAGGACTGCTGGCGACCGAAGCCCCGATGACAGTGCCACTGATTGCCGCTCACGGCTCTGTCCCTCTACTCAATGAAGTCTTCTTTGAGTTCGAGGACTCCACTGGCAAAATTTATCTCTTGCATGAGCTGAAGCCAGCCACAGAATATTCAATCATTCTGTCGCAAAAAGGTGGATTGTATCGGTATCGCATGGGCAATCGCGTCCGGATGACTCACACCTACCTGAATACACCTTGTTTGGAATTTTTAGGCCGGGATCAAATGACCAGCGATTTAGTCGGGGAAAAACTCCACGCCGCATTTGTGGCTCAAGCTCTCGATCGCCTCGATTTAGGATCAACAACTTTTAGAACCTTAGTCCCCGTCACTCAACCCCAACCTCACTATGTTCTGTTGCTAGATCAAGCAGATCGGCAGCAAGAGGCGATCGCCCAAGAACTAGACGCTGCCCTCTGCGAATCTCCTCACTATGAACATGCTCGGCTTTTGGGACAACTAGCCCCCGTTCAAGTTTTGGTATCGCCAGAAGTGCTTAAACTGATGCTGCAACAGAAATGGCAAGCGGGCCAAAAGTGGGGAGATATCAAACATGAACTTCTAGCAACAAAGCCCATCGAAACCTTACAATTTTTTGATTTTAGTTCCGGTTGTTTCGGTAGGGTGGGTTAAGCTAGCCGTAACCCACCGCCATCACCCATCGACAAACGGCATTATGCCTCGACTTTGACACCTCGCCAGAAGGCAACATAGCCCTCAATGTTTTTGGCAGCCTGCTTCGCCTCTGGGTAATACCAAGCCGCGTCTTTATTCACTTGGCCCTCTACCTCAACGTTGTAGTAGCTAGCGACCCCCTTCCAAGGGCAAGTGGTATGAGTTGAACTTTCTTTAAAGAATTCGCGATTAAGGGCATCTGGGGGGAAGTAGTAATTATTCTCCACCACTTCGCAATTGTTACTTTCGGCGAGAACTGCACCGTTCCAAACTGCTTTTGGCATGATTCACTTCCCTCGTTGGTATTCAAGTTTGCTTGTTTGGTCAATTTTGGTTAAGAACGGACAGATTGAATCCTGTCCTAAACCAGTCTTTCTTAGACTCTAGTCAGGATAGCGTGGAACCATAGCGGGTTGTGCTGAGAAAAGTTGGACGTATCCTTTTGTCATATATTTGATGCCAAGCCAGCTATTTATGCTTAATTTCCTATCGTTTTGAGGTCAAGAGCTACTATGAACCCTCCTAATGCACCTAGCCTCCATCTAACCGAGCCAGAGCGCGCTAACCTTAAGCGCTTAGTGGACTATCAAGCTGTTGAGTCTTTGCCAGCAATTTGGCCAATTGTGGCTAAGAAATTTGGCTCAATTGTGGCTTTGAAAGATCCCCATGCCAAACCGGAAGTATCGCTGACCTACGCACAGGTATATCAGCAAATGCAGCACTTTGCCGCAGGGTTGCAGGCACTAGGGGTGGAAGTGGGCGATCGCGTAGGCTTAATCTCCGACAACAGCCCCCGTTGGTTTGTGGCAGATCAAGGCATCATGACGGCTGGCGCAGCCAATGCTGTGCGTAGTTCTCAAGCCGATCGCGAAGAACTTTTGTTTATTCTGGCTGACAGTGGCAGCACCGCGTTGGTCGTCGAGAACCAAGCCACGCTAGAGAAACTCCGCTCTGGTCTGGATGGGTTGGCAGTCCGAACCGTGGTACTACTTTCCGACGAGGAGCCACCCACGGATGAAACACTCAAAATTCTTAACTTTCCTCAATTACTAGAGCTGGGTGCCAATCACTCGTTGCAACCTGTGCAGCAAAATCGGGAAACCCTAGCTACCCTAATTTATACATCCGGCACGACGGGTAAACCTAAAGGAGCCATGCTCAGTCATGGCAATTTGTTGCATCAAGCCACCATATTAGGGGCCGTGGTGCCGCCCCAACCCGGTAATATTGTGCTCAGCATTTTGCCTAGCTGGCACGCCTACGAGCGAGCTTTTGAGTACTTCGTTTTAGCTCAAGGTTGCACTCAGATCTACACCAGTATCCGTTACGTTAAGCAAGATCTGAAAACGTACAAGCCCCAATACATGGTGGGAGTACCTCGCCTGTGGGAGTCAATTTATGAAGGGGTGCAGAAGCAGTTTCGGGAGCAGCCAGCGAGTAAGCAACGGCTAATTAATTCTCTGCTGTCAACCAGTCAGCGCTATATTGCCGCCCGTCGCATTGTGGAGGGTTTGAGTCTAGAAAATCCCCATCCCTCTGCAATTGAACGATTAGCAGCCGCTGCAAAAGCTACCGCTCTGGCTCCGGTTCATGCCTTGGGCGATCGCTTAGTTTATCGGCAGGTTCGGGAGGCAACGGGCGGCAAAATTGAGTTTTTGGTCAGTGGAGGTGGATCGTTTGCCAAGCACCTCGACAACTTCTTTGAAATTATTGGAGTCCCCGTTTTACAGGGCTATGGCCTTACGGAAACTTCACCCGTCACGAATGTGCGTCGGCCTTGGCGCAACCTCAAAGGTGCTTCCGGTCAGCCCGTACCAGGGACAGAAATTCGCATTGTAGACCCGGAGACTCGCCAACCCCTACCCGCCGGGAAGAGAGGTCTGGTACTGATTCGAGGACGGCAGGTTATGCAGGGCTATTACAACAACCCGCAAGCGACCGCTAAAGCGATTGACCCAGAAGGGTGGTTTGATAGCGGTGACTTGGGCTGGGTGACAGATGAGAATGATTTGGTGCTGACTGGGCGAGCCAAAGATACGATTGTCTTGACCAGTGGCGAAAACATTGAGCCACAACCGATTGAGGATGCTTGTATTCGCAGTCCTTACATTGACCAAATTATGGTGGTGGGACAAGACCAGCGATCGCTCGGTGCTCTGATCGTACCCAACTTAGACGCTCTCCAACAGTGGGCTACCAGCCAAAACTTAGCCCTTGATTTGCCTGATCAACCTGCTAGCTCAGGCACCGCGATCGCCCTAGACGACAAACGCATTCAAGATTTATTCCGCCAAGAATTAAACCGGGAAGTGCAGAATCGCCCAGGGTATCGCCCTGATGATCGGGTGGGGCCATTCCGCCTGATCGTGGAACCCTTCTCGGTCGAGAATGGCATGATGACCCAAACCTTGAAGATTCGGCGACCCGTTGTGATGGAGCGCTATCAAGGTATGATCGACGGGATGTTTGCCTGATCGCTGGGCTGACGCGCCGTATACAGACGCAGTATCGTTTCTGACAGAATTTACTTCTGGCAAAAGCGGTGCCCCGGCACAAATACGCGTTATTCCCTAAGCGTTGCCCATTCTCAAACTATTTTCCAAGTGAAATGTTTATGGACGTCTCCAACTCACAGTTACTCCTGAAACGAGCCATTACAGTTAAAGCGATCGTCACTCCCCGGTGGAAGGAGGAAGCTCAGCAGCAACTCCAGGCGCAAATTAATCAACTTGATAGCCAACTGCAACAGTTGGAAATGCAAGGGCAGCGGATGATTGCTGAAATTCAAAAGCAAAGTCTGCAACCCCCTGGGCCTCAAACGGTGCAGCAGATTGACAATATTCAAATCCAGGTCAATCAAAAGAAAAGTGAGCTGCTAGAGCAGAAAAACCAAGTGCTACAGCAGTTGCAGCAAGTCCAAATGCTGGAACTCAGCCAGGAAGTGAGCCAAGGCCAAATCGAAAGCTTTTTCCGGATCGAGCCTGGTGACAACTTGGTTGAAAAGATGCAAGTTGAGATTTTATTGCGCGATGGCATTGTCGAAGAAATTCGAGGTGATGTCTAGGGATGTCTAAACCGTAATCTCTAACGATGGGTACGATCGCTCAGATTGCGCGCTTAGATTGCGATCGCTCAAATTAGGTGCGGCTTCTAACTCTCTGTCTCTTGAGGCTTCCCACTGTCACAGGTGGGAATTTTTTTAATGTGGCTTGTCACACCACTGGAGAGATACAGGTGGAGATTTTTGGGCTGTGGATCAGGCGATCGCGCTAATTCTGAGCAACTTTGTTCAGTCTGATAGCTCTGGGGGCATCCGTCAGGATAAAATGCGATCTGGCTTTGCTCCAGTTTTAACGATTTACTGATTCAGAACCCAGCCCATGATCAACGAAGTTTTCATGCCTGCCCTCAGCTCTACGATGACTGAAGGAAAAATTGTTTCCTGGACCAAGTCGCCAGGTGACAAAGTTGAGAGAGGCGAAACCGTCCTAGTTGTCGAATCCGATAAGGCAGACATGGATGTGGAGTCCTTCTATGAAGGCTATCTCGCTGTGATCATGGTGCCTGCGGGTGAGAGCGCTCCGGTAGGACAAACGATCGCCTTCATTGCCGAGACGGAAGCTGAAATTGAGGCAGCGAAACAGAAAGCAGGGGGTCAGTCAGCGACGACCACGACGAATCCTGCTGCTGTATCTGCACCTGCGGATACCTCCACCCAATCTCGCCAAGCCGCGATCGCAACAGAAGCTACAGTTGCAACCGCCACCAACGGCAACGGCTCCAGTGTCAGTAGTGGCCGCACTATTGTTTCTCCTCGTGCTCGCAAACTGGCAAAAGACTTGAAAGTGGATCTCGCCGGATTAAAGGGCAGTGGCCCTCACGGTCGGATTGTGGCTCAAGATGTGGAAGCGGCTGCGGGTAAAGCTCAGCCTGCGGCTCCTGCTGTGACCCCAACTCCAGTCTCTCAGCCTGTGACGGTTTCTGTGCCTAAGTCTGCTCCCGTTACTGCACCTGCCCCTGTAGTTCCCGGTCAAGTCGTTCCGCTGACCACGCTGCAAAATGCGGTTGTCCGTAACATGATGGTGAGCCTCAGCGTCCCCACCTACCATGTCGGCTACACTATTACTACCGACAACCTGGACAAGCTTTACAAGCAAGTGAAGTCCAAGGGTGTCACCATGTCGGCTCTGCTGGCTAAAGCAGTCGCGGTGACGCTACAAAAGCATCCTCTGTTGAATGCTAGCTATACCGAGCAAGGCATCAGCTATCCTTCTGCGATCAATGTCTCTGTCGCAGTGGCAATCGAAGATGGCGGCTTGATTACCCCTGTGCTAAAAAATGCCGATCAAGCGGATCTCTACTCGTTGTCTCGCACCTGGAAAGACTTGGTCGATCGCGCTCGTGCCAAGCAGCTCCAACCCGATGAGTACAACAGCGGCACCTTCACCATTTCTAACCTGGGCATGTTTGGGGTCGATCGCTTTGATGCGATTCTGCCTCCCGGTCAAGGTTCGATCCTGGCGATCGGAGCTTCTAGACCTCAAATGGTAGCGACCGACGATGGCTTGTTTGGTATGAAGCGGCAAATGCAAGTCAATATCACCTGCGATCACCGCATCATTTATGGCGCTCATGCGGCTGCGTTCTTGAAAGATTTGGCAACTTTGATTGAAACCAATACTCAGTCATTGACGCTGTAGAGCTGATAGAAAACAAGGTACCCACAAGAGGTGCCCTGACTAAATAAAATAAGAGGCGATCGCTTTTCCGTTTGGAGGATGAAGGAGCGATCGCCTCTTTTGTAGTGCAGGTGTTCCCAATTACGAATTAGCGATTCGTAAAGATTGAGCGATCGCCAATAGCTCGTGCGGTTGACCGATCAAGAAATCGGGATTTTGTCTAGCTAAGGCTTGTCTAGAATTAAATCCCCAACTCACCGCAACGGATTTGATTTTGACCTGCTTGGCTGCTTCGATGTCTCGTGTTTCATCGCCTACGTAGAGAACCGCGTCAGGATTAATTTGCTTTTGAGAGAGCAGCTTGCTTAAAACCTTATTTTTGCCAAACAAACTACTGCCCGAATGCACAAACTCAAACAACTCATGTAAACCGTGATGTTGAAGAAAAGTTAAGACATTAGCCTCAGCATTAGAAGTGACAATGCCTAGCTGATGACCCTCTTGTTTCAAAGCCAGCAACGCCTCTTTAATTCCGTGAATGGGTTGTAGATGATGAATTTCTTGTTTTAACTCGTTTTTGACTCGACGCAGCAAAAATGGCAACTTTAAGAGCGGAATTTTTGAATATCTAATAATTTCTTGAGAACTTAAGTTCTGGAGTTTTTTAACCTCTTCAGAATTCACAGTTTTATAGCCAAATTCTAGGGCGAGGCGATTGGTAATTGCCACGATCGCCTCTAATGTATCGGCCAGAGTTCCATCAAAATCAAAAATAATCACTGACACAGTTATAAATTCAGGAATAACTATTAGTTTTTAAGCAAAGATCACAGCCGTAGTCTAACTCAAATTGGGTGGGGGATTGGGTGAGCGATCGCCAATCTCTTACGGCTAAAACTATGAGTTGGGCCTACGAATTGGACGAGCAGCCTGAGCAATAACTTCTCTAGTATTCTGGTGAAAGAAGAGGAACCCAACCCTTCCTCTCCTCGCCCAGATTGGGAGAGGTCTGGGGGAGAAGGCGGAACGTGAGAAGTTTACTGAGAGAGTACCCGTGAAAGCAGTTTTGATGACAGCCCCCGGAGGCCCAGAAGTCCTGCAACTTCAAAAAGTGCCGGATCTAGCAATTCAAAAACCAACTGAGCTACTAGTACGGCTCAAAGCTGCTGGCATCAACCCGATTGACACCAAGTTGCGACAACGAGGCACCTTTTTTCCAGAGCAAATGCCTGCCATTTTAGGTTGCGATGGGGCTGGAGTGGTTGAAGCGATTGGCTCTGAGGTGCAACGGTTTCAAGTGGGCGATGAAGTTTACTTCTGTAATGGCGGCTTGGGTGCTCATCCGGGCAACTATGCGGAGTTGGCGACCATTGATGAGAAATTTGCCGCTCGTAAGCCTGCCTCACTCAGCTTTGAAGAAGCGGCAGCGGCTCCTTTAGTGCTGCTTACGGCTTGGGAAGCATTGTTCGATCGCTGCAATTTGCAACCCAATCAGCGGGTGCTAGTGCATGCAGGCGCGGGGGGTGTTGGTCATGTAGCCGTACAACTGGCGGCAATCAAGGAGGCGCGAGTTTGCAGCACAGTGGGCACAGAAGAAAAGGCTCGCTTGGTGCGGCAGTTGGGGGCTGAATTGGCGATTTTGTATCAGCAGACTGACTTTGTGCAAGCTGTGATGGAGTGGACCGAAGGCGAAGGAGTAGATATTGCCTTCGATACAGTAGGGGGCAGCAATTTCTTCAAGTCCCTGGAAGCCGTCAAGGTATACGGGGAAGCAGTAACGATTTTGGATTTCGATACCACTAATGCCAACTGGAAGACTGCCAGAATGCGGAACTTGCGCGTCAGCCAAGAACTGATGCTGACCCCAATGTTGCAAGGGTTAGTGACAGCTCAGCAGCACCAAGCCGAAATTTTAGAAACCTGCGCGGCTCTATTCGATGAGGGTAGGCTAAAAATTCATCTGCAACAAGCTTTGCCCTTGGCGGAAGCGGCTACGGCTCACCGTTTGCTGGAAGCTGGCTCCATGACAGGCAAATTAGTTTTGGTGATTTAGCGAACCGAGAGCTGTAAATTGGGGTCATAATTTTTGCGCTGGCTATTTGGGAATTGCTGGGAGCATCGTTCTAAAAGGGCGATCGCTTCTTTGGGGATGAGTAAAATCTTTAGCTTATTACTGCTGTGCGGTCTACTGTTGGGGTTGCTATGGCCGCAGCCGAGTTGGGCCGCGATCGCCCCACCGGAACGCACCCTCCTAACCTTAGATCTGTTGCAGGAACGGTTGCGATCGCCCGCCCAAAGTGAAGGTATTCGCACGATTGATCTGCGTCGCTTCGAGATTGATCTGCGATCGGAAAATGCAGCGTTTCGCGATCAGTTCTACCGTCTGTTGCAAACTCAACTGCAACGGGCTGGTTCGCCTTTAGGACTAGACCTGAGCTTTTCGGTCATTCAGGGCGAGTTTGCAGGCAACCAGTTGGGGCTAAGAGCGCCGATGTATGGGCAGGCGTTGTCACCCATTTTTACTGTGGCGGAGCAAGAGCAACTGAGGCGCGATCGCCGTCGTTTGTCCCGATTGAGTGAACTGTCGCGATCGCTGATCACCACCCCAAATGTGGGCACTCAAGCTCTGGCTCCCTTACAAATTGCCGTGTTCCGTGGCCCACTGAAACTGTCTCAGACTCGTTTTATAGGAGCGGCAAACTTTAGCAATACTTTCTTTCTTAACCGCGTGGAAGCTCAGGGTACTTGGTTTGGTCAAGAAGCAGATTGGTCAGGCACCCGCTTCAGTCAGCCCAGCAGTTTCGCCGGAACGATTTTTAATCAAGAAGCTAGATTTCGCAGCAGTATCTTTTTCGATCGCGCTGGGTTTAATCAGTCGCAGTTTCAGGGGTTGGTAAATTTTCAAAGCAGTGAATTTCAAGGCACAGCCAACTTTAGCCAAGCCTTGTTTCGACAATTTGCCAATTTTAGTCGAGTGCAGTGGCAAGGCAATGCAGATTTGGCCCAAACTCGTTGGCAAGAAGCGGCTCAGTTTAACAAGAGTCGGTTTTTGCAGTCCTGTTTTCTCACAGAAGCAGAATTTGAGCAGCCTGTGAGCTTTCGGGAAGTGCAGTTTAGTCGTCCAGTAAATCTCCGAGGGGCCAGCATACTGGAACAGGCCGACTTTAGTGATGCAGGATTCAGTAAAGCGGCTTATTTGAATGTGCCAGGGTTAAAGTTTGATGCTGACCATGCCAAGTTTCTCGGCAATCCGGGGCAGATTGGGCGATCGCTCTCAGTTCCGGTGTTGCAAGGCAATGAAAGCTTGTTGCGGAACTTGGTGCGAAACTTCCGCCAGCTAGAGCAAATTAGCGACGCCAATCAAATTGAATACAAAACCGAATCTTTGCGGCTGCAAGAACTACGGCAACGACTTCTAGGCACCAATATCAACATTGCCTCTCTGCCCCGTCTGGTCAAGATTGGTTTTTCTGCGGCCCAAGCAGAAGCGATCGCCCAGCGTCGAGGTGAGCAACCCTTCCGCTCCTTGACCGAACTGCTCACCCTCGACAGCATTGACTTGGCTGACTATATAAAGATTCGCGATCGCGCCATCGCCGCCGACTCTCGCAATTTTGTGGGATGGGGGTTGGATGGATTGCACTGGCTCAGCCTTAGCCTGCTGTTGCTGTTGAGTCGCTATGGCACCAATTTCTGGTTAGTATTTGGCGTAGAAATTGTGGCGATCGCTTACTTTGGCGTGCTGTTTTGGCTAATCGATCGCTTGCGCCGCTTGCGACCCAAACCGATTGTGCCAACTCTCTACGAAACGATCGCAGTTCTAACTAGCTTTGGCGTCTTGTCCTTAGGTGGGTTAGTAACGATTTTTCAAACCTCCGATCGCCCTTGGCTTACCTTATCTTGCCTCGCCGTGGTGATCGTCCCTATTCCCCTGCTGCTGCTGGGTCGGCTATATCAGCAAGGTCGCTACCACAACTTAATGGATGTCAGCTATTTTGTCGAAGAAGGTAGCCTGCGGCAGTTACGCCTCCTCATCGGTCGGATGCCGATCATGCCCCGCTTCCCGTTATTTCAAGAGCGCTATGTACCGCTACTCTGGGATCGCCGCTGGAACTGGCTCAACTATTACGACTTCAGCTTCAATAACCTGCTGCGCTTCGGCTTTAATGACATTCGCCTGCGCGATCGCGATATGCCCGGTTTGATTACAACCTTGGTTTGGTATCAGTGGAGCCTCGGCATTCTCTTCATTGCCTTGTTGCTTTGGACGCTGTCGCGCACAATTCCAGGGTTAAATCTACTGATCTATTTCAGGTAGCTTTTAGTAAATCTCGCCGTAGAGCTTGGCAGCAGATATTATCACAGGCTCTTCAAGTATCAAATATTACCTAAGTGGGATTGCTCTGCTCGAAAGCCAAGATAGCCTGTATCAGGGTGCTCTACACAGACTTGGCTACGACGAAAAAGAATTATCTAGGGAAAAACCCTATCGTTTTGACTACATCGGCTGATCTGGCCAATCGCCGCCAAAATTATTCAGAACCTTTTGTGACTGAATGTAGTCACGTGTTGTTAGATAGCCCGAAAAATGAAATGAAAGTGGATGCCACTGACCTAGCCAGCAAATTGCGCGGAACTTTGGGAAAGATGGAGGTGGCGCTGGGAGCAATTACAGAAGCGATCGCCTGGACAGATGAATCGGGCAAGGTTCAGTGGTCTAATACGACATTCGATCGCCTAGTCGCCAAAAATCGATTTGAGATTTTGGGCACTCAACTGATTGATTTGCTGCCTTTAACCCAAAATGACGAACCCGTCTCTGTCGCTACCCATCCCATAACAATGGCCTTCAAGCGCCGGATGGATTCGATTGGCTGTTACGAGCTTCGGCAACAGGAAACCATTTTAATCGTAGAAATTTCTTGTACTTGCATCTATCTCCAAGAAACAGACACTAGCGTTGTGGTAGCGATTCGGGATATCACCCAACGTCAACAAGCCGCAGTAGAACTAAAGCGGCACCAAGAACAGTTTCAAGACTTGGTGGAAGAACGAACGACAACCTTGCTGCATATTAACAAGCAACTGCAACAGGAAATTTGCGATCGCCAGTATACAGAAGCCGTGTTGCGCGAGAGTGAAGCCAAAAATCGAGCTTTAGCTGAAGCCGCTACAGTTCAGGCTCAACAGCTCAACCAAACGCTGCTAGAACTGAAACAAACCCAGACCCAACTGATCCAAAGTGCCAAGATGTCCAGCTTGGGCCAAATGGTGGCAGGAATTGCCCATGAGATCAACAACCCAGTCAACTTTATCTATGGCAACTTAATTCACGCTGATCAATACGCCCAAAATTTGTTGGCGTTGCTGCAACTGTATCAGCAAATTTATCCCCACCCGCATCCCAAAGTTACATCCTTTCAAGAAGCGATCGAACTGGATTTTTTAATCAGCGATCTGCCGCAAATTTTGGCTTCTATGCAGGTTGGAGCCGAGCGGATTCGAGAGATTGTCTTATCTTTGCGAACGTTTGCCCATTTAGATGAAGCCGAGAGAAAAGCGGTAGACATTCACGCAGGCATCGACAGCACTCTGCTGATCCTAGAAAGTCGTCTGAGATCGTCGGAAAGCTATCCAGAAATTACTGTGGTTAAAGAATATGGAGACCTACCCAAAGTAGAGTGCTACGCCAGCCAACTCAACCAAGTCTTGATGAATCTCCTCAGTAATGCGATTGATGCTTTGGAAGAGCAACCCGAACCGCGAGCCATCACTATTAAAACCGCACTGGCGAAGTCAACGACTAAACCTGGTGAGAGTCAGGCAGAGGGCGATCGCGTGGTGATTCGGATTCATGACAACGGCCCAGGCATCCCAGAAATAGACCAAGCAAAGATATTTGAGCCTTTCTTTACCACCAAAATGATGCAAAAAAGAACTGGCTTAGGTCTAGCCATCAGTTACCAAATTATTGTGGATAAACATCAGGGGATGCTCCGATGTGTCTCAGCACCGGAGCTAGGAACAGAGTTCTGGATTGAAATTCCTCTGCAAGCTTAAGGGGCAGGTTTCTAAAGCTTGGCTTCGAGGGATTTCAGGTATTCAGTGTTAACCCCAGACTCGCGAGTTAGGGCAATTTTCCCAGTGCGAGCGATTTCGCGAATCCCAAATTTATTCAACACTTGCACGATCGCGACCATTTTGCCTGGATCGCCCACGACTTCTAGGGTGATGGCATCTTCTGCCACATCTACCACCCGTGCCCGAAAGATTTGCGCCAATTCTACAATCTCAGAACGATTGGAGCTAACAGCGTTCACCTTCAGCAGCATCAGTTCCCGCTCCACACAGGGTACTTCGGTAATATCCTGCACCTTGATGACATTGATCAGCTTGTAGAGCTGCTTGGTAAGCTGCTCAATGCTGTTGTCATCGCCCGGAACCACCATCGTAATTCGAGAGACTCCCATCTGCTCGGCTGGGCCTACGGCTAAGCTTTCGATATTAAAACCTCGACGGGCAAACAGACCAGCAATGCGGGTCAGAACTCCCGCTTCATCTTCAACCAGAACAGAAAGGGTGTGTTTCATCGCAGTAATTGTCTAACCAAAATGCTGGTAGCAACAGCACAATAGACCGTCATTTTATCGCGCTCTCTCTCGATTGGAAAACTATTAATTCATCAAATAACGGATCAAATTAGATTTGCAAGCTTATGTAATCCCGGTGAAACTCACCCAACCAGCTAAGATTTCTAAGCAGATTAATCGACTAAGTCTCTGTCGATAGGGTTAGCACTCCTCCTTACTGACCTCTTTTCCTGGGCAGATGCTTGACTGGGTTGAAATGTCTTTAATCAAGTTAAGTAAAGATTGATTCGGAGCAAGATCATGGGTTGGTTACAAAGACTATTTGGCGTTAAGAAGCCTCAAAATCCTCAGCAGGCAATTAATGCAACTCCTGCACCCCAAGCAGCACCTCAAGCAGCGCCCCAAAGCGCACCCGCAGGACAATCCTACGCTGCCCCCTCTGCAACTCAAACAACTCCTCCAGAGCGAGTGGGCCTAAATGGTGAGTATGACCAGAGTGGTCTGGCAAAGCGCGTCGCTCTAGCATTTGATGAAGATGCTCAACTAGATGACATTGAGACCCTGTATGTAGCTCAGACTGGCGGCACTGTCGTGCTGAAGGGCAAAGTACCCAGCCAAGATATTCTCAACAGAATGGTTTCGGTTGCCAGAGGTGTGAATGGTGCGACTGGCGTAGAAACTGACCAAGTCACAATTGGCTAAGTCATCGTAGCGTGACAAATCAAAAATTTATCCTGTCCTGCCGTTGGACTTTATCTCTCCTAATTTTGATCTCTACTAAATTTAGTAGAGATTTTTTTATGAGCCATCCTTTATCTCGGCAACACTTCTATCCCAACCTCAGTGGTTTGGGTCACACGCCAAGAATCAATCCAATCCAGAATTGCCTGATTCACTTGCTCTGGGCATTCATCATGGAGACAATGACCTGCGTTATCTACTTCAACGAACTTTAGGTTGGGGTTGTAGCTGGTGAACTGACGCGCCAAGCTATAAGGAATCATCCGATCCTGTTTTCCCCACATCAACAGCATGGGAATTTGCAGCGTTGGCAATATGGATTTGACGCTAGGCCCAAATTTAGTGCTGGTCATCGCTTTGAGGATGGCACAAAAGGCTTGAGCCGAGCCGCGATCTTGAGCAGGCCCAGTCAGAATATCTACCAGTTCATCAGTGACGGCTTCTGCGTTGGCATAGGCAATTTTGGCCCAGGGCCGCACGACTTGAGGCCGACGCACAATCTTAAATATAGTTTTGAGCAGAAGTGGTGAAGCGAATAGACCTTCGAGAGTGGCGATCGCAGGTCGGAGAAACTGAGGAATCGCCTCTTCCCGCGCGGATGGGTCAGGTAAGCTCAGCATGGCAATCCCAGCGACCATATCAGGGTGAGCTGCTGCTGCCGCCATACAAATCAGTGAGCCAATGGAGTTACCCACTAACACTACGGGCTGGCGAATAAAGGTTCTCCAAAAGTCGTAAACTTGCTCTACCCAAAAAGCCGCATTGTAGTTGGCAGTTGCTTTCTCAGAAGCCCCAAACCCCACCATATCCAGCGCATAAACGGTATGAGATTGGCTCAGCACTTCTAAGTTGTGTCGCCAGTGCCCAATCGACGCGCCAAACCCATGCAGCAAAATCAAAGGGGTGTTGCTAGTGGCTCCTTGTGCAGCCCGCATGTAGGTGTAGCGAGTTTGCCACCCCCGCCAAACCCAATCTCGCTGATTACCAACCCGCTGATGCCAAGGTAAAGAAGTAACCACGCTGACCTCAAAAGTTGCTCCTAAAGCCTATGCTAAGCCAAAAGTTTGGTTGCTTGGGTCTAGATAAAGATTGGCAGGGGAGTAGGAGGGGGCGATCGTGTCACTTAGTTCTTCACCAGACTTCAGTTAAAAACTTCGGCAATGTTGACCCACTTACTATATGGGCAAACAAGGTGGCCAAGATGCTCTATGTAGCATGAACTAGGTTTAGGATATTAGGGGCATTCCGTACCTAGCTCTTAATCATTGATGATTCTTTGATAGAGTTGTGATGCGATTAGAGACCTTTTAATTAAGCTGATTGTCATGGCAAATAAGCTTCCTCTACCAAGTTATCTTGAAACTTTTGATTTGCTACAACAACATATACGGGGTCAACTGGAAGGGTTAAGCACTACGGAAAAAGGAAAGCGTTTTGCGCGATTTGTTCAGCGCTTAATTCCGCAGGCAGATGCTGGTGCGGGCTTTGAGATGCCAGAGCTAAATAGTAAGCTTTCAAACGATGGTGGTGTTGACCTAATAGGAAAGGATAGAAAAACTGATAGAACTTTGTACATTCAATCCAAGCTTTATGTGGATCGTGCAGATTCTATTGATTCAGTTATAAGTAAGTTTCAAGCATTCAAGGCAAGTGATAAAAGCCAATTAAGTTTGTTTGATACTGATGATACATCCACCCATTTTCTATTAGCTACTCTCTCACCTTTGACAGGGATCTTAGATAAGTATAAAAAGCAGCAGTATGCATCAAAAAACTTTTACGAAAGGTGTGTCAATGAAAACAGAATACACTTTATTGATGGCTATGAAATACTTAATTTACTTAAGAACGCTCATGGGAAGCTGAGTCAAGTTCCTACAAATCTTACAATAAACTTTGAAACTCCTTATATTCACAAAGATGACGTGTATATAGGGGTGATTTCCAGCTTTGAACTTAAAGAATTACATAGAAAATTCGGTGATGCTTTATTTTTTGAAAACGTCCGTGATTTTTTAGGTGTCCAAACTGGTGTAGAAAAGATGGGTAGAACTACACCAAATCTTGAAATTATAAAAACTATTAAGAATGAGCCTGAAAAGATGCTCTCAAGGAATAATGGTTTGGTTCTTGGGGCAGAAAAAGTTGAGCAAGGCTTAGAGGAAAATCAGCTCATTTTGAAGAATGGTAGTGTGGTAAATGGTTGCCAAACTACTATGTGTTTAGTTGAGTATTCTGAAAAATCAAGCTTTGTGTTGGTCAAGATTGTTCAAACACCTGATGCTTGGGATATTACAAAATCAGCGAACTATCAAACCGCAGTACCTGATATTGATTTGGAGCTTGCAAGGTATCTACGCCCCCAGCTAGTAAAGCGAGCAGCAGAGAATTTTGGAGTACAGCTTAAGGATATAGAGAGATCAGCATTTCAGCTAATTGATGAGATTTATGATAGAAAGGTTGCTTACTCTGAAACGCGATTACTATATATTGGTCTCTTAAGCCGTACTCCGAATAATGTTTTTGCATCCAACTATACAGAGTTATTTCAGGACTTAATTATTGGTTTATACAAGAATGGAGTGCAAGAAGAAGAAATATTTGAACTTCTCTTTCTGCTGCAAGGCATCTCGCAAGAAAGCCTTAATGAATCCAAGGCTATTTTCTCAAATCCATCATATTCTAATTTTTTCGAAAGGCTTTACAAAGAAGATTCTCTGTCTTACAGATCATTTCTTAGTATTTTAGCTTTGTGTGGAACTACTAATACTAATATTGTTGAAAGAGAAACAGACATTGCGAAAGAAATAGCACGGGTAAAAGGATTTATTGAACGTGCTGGTACGACTCTCAAGAATGATAAAGATAGGTTTAAGCAATTTCATAAGTTGTCAATCAAACTGTGGATGCAAGATTTATTAGATGATGAGGATGAAGCAAAAGTGCGACGGGATATGTATTTAAGCTCCAAGAAAATGAATTTCAACAATATGTTTAGGAAGCTCTGTATTGAGGCAGATTTAGGCCAGTCGTTGCAAAGCAGTACTTGAAAACTAACCGAAGCTGACAACTTCCTTAAGGGCGAGCACTGATAGATTATCTACGTCTCCTGAGCTTAGCTATTCGCTGTATCTAAGCAGGATTCATCTGAACAAGAATGGTAAGGATTGCTCATATCAGTAGCAAGGCCAAGGACATGGCGATCGCTTCTAAATCAGACTCACTTTGCCACACAGGCTTCCTACTTAAAATAGAAACTAGATCCGGTCGGCAAGCTGGGAGACAATCTCAATGGTACGAGCATTATCCAAGCCTCTGACACTAGACGAGTTTCTGCAATTGCCAGAGACTAAACCTGCTAGTGAGTACATTGAGGGTCAGATTATTCAAAAGCCCATGCCTCAGGGAAAACACAGTTCCATTCAAGGCGAACTTGTACCAGCGATTAATGCCGTTATCAAGCCTCAGCGTATTGGTCGAGCTTTCCCGGAACTACGCTGTTCGTACCCTTTGGGAAGCCCTGCTTCGCATGTCTATGGCGATCGCTCCATTGTGCCCGACGTTTCTGTGTTTGAGTGGGTGAGAATCCCCCGTGATCCAGATGGCACAGTTGCTAATACCTTTGCGATCGCACCCGATTGGACAATCGAAATCCTGTCTCCTGACCAAAGCCAAACCAGAGTCACCAAGAACATCCTGCATTGTCTTAAGCATGGCACTCAGATGGGTTGGTTGATTGACCCTGACGAGCAGACAGTATTTGTCTACCTCCCCGAACAGCAAATTCAGGTCTTTGACGAGACAGAGATCCTTCTTCCCATGCCTAGTTTTGCAGCAGGGCTAAATTTGACTGTAAAAGATTTGTTCGCTTGGTTATTAGATTAAAAATCTATTTTCTGTCCTCTAAAAATGACAGCAGATTGCTCATATTGGCTGCAAAGCTGAGGATGCCGCGATCGCCCAAAGCATTTATGTCTGTTCAGCGTTTAAGGCTGCTTGAGGCAGTTTATAGGCAACATTTGCTTGCTAAGGAAGCGTGTAAAAATAAGTTGAGCAATTAAGCAGCTTTTCTGGGGCTGATTTGATAGTTCCAATCTCCATGAAACCGTTTGCGCCGAATCGCAATCGCGTTAAACTCTTCATCCGTTACTTTAATGCCCGTTTTGTATCGCTTTTCATCGAGTTGAGCATGAACTTCTAAGCCTTGCTCTGTCGTAGTGCTTCCAATCAGGTTGATGATGACTTGCAAACTCGTTAAAGGTCTACCTCGCCAGTTTTGCGTGATATGGCAGAACAGTCGATGCTCAATCTTGTTCCATTTGCTCGTACCTGGTGGGAAATGGCACAGGTGAACCGTTAAACCCATCTCATCAGCGAACTCTTGGAGTTTCAACTTCCACAAGCGATTGCGGTAGCCATTGCTGCCCCCACAGTCTGCCGTGATTAATAAATGCTTACTACGCGGATAAAGCAGTTGCCCCATGTCTAACCACCAGTGACGAATGGACTCAACGGCAAATTCAGCCGTGTCATGGTCAATGCCGACGCTCACCCAACCCTGGTTCAAAGCCAAGTCATAGATGCCATAGGGAATTGCTTTGCCCAATGTCTTGTCAGCAAAGTCATGGACATTGACCTCCACAGGCTCTCCCTTTGGTTCCCACTCTCGCCCAGGATGATGGAAATTGCCCACCAGTTCCTTGTTCTTGGTATCGATTGAAATCACAGGGCGATGCAACTGTTGAAACTGCTCAACCGTGGTTGCGATGTGCTCAAACTGGGCATCACGGTCGGGATGATCTTTGCCTTCGCGAGTTTTGCGATTGCTTTGCAAGCTGTAGTCCATTGACTTGAGCAGGGTATAAACGGTCTTAGCGCTGACTTGATGTCCCTGTCTTTGAAGTTCCTGTGCTAATTTGTTCACACTTTTACAGGTCCATCGCAGTGCCGAAGTCGGGTCTCCTCGAGTCGTCGGTTCAACCAGGTCATCGAGACGCTTGATTAATGTCTCATCGCGCTCTTCGACTCGCTTACGTCCTCCTCCTGGTTTACGAATCGAACCTGTGACAATCGTTTCCTCAGTCGCTTCTAGAGTTCTTTGTCCCGATGTAATCGTATTGCGGCTCAGTCCTGTTGCCTTTGATAGTGCACTCACACCACCATGCCCCAAACTTCGTGCTTCAATTGCTGCCCAGATGCGTCGTGTTTGCTCATTCAAATAAGGAGCAAATGCCTCGTACTTGAAGCGAATTTGTTCAACAACATCCGCTGCGATCATGCTGCTCATAATAACCCTACAGTTCAAGCTTAGTTGCTCTGTTGAGGTAGGTCATGAAGTCAGGAAAAAGCTCAACTTATTTTTACAAGCTGCCTAAGTTGTGGTTCGAGTGGTGCTGAGTAGGCGAGCCGCAAACCTGAGTAAATCCATCAGATGTCGCTTTCGAAAGGTAAGCCACGACTTTGCGTAAAGGTTTATTAAGTTTTGTAAAAATTTGTGTTACTGTTGTAACAGATTGCTGAAGCCTTAGCGTGAAAACGCTCTGGAGTGCATCTCTTTGTCAGTTGTAAATCTCATTAAGGTTAGGCCAGTACTATGCCAATTACGATTGACTCAGCTCGTGGAATTTTTCCTCAAACTCTGTTTGCTGATGCAGTACCAGCTACGATCGCCAGATTCAAACAACTCAGTGCTGAAGACCAACTAGCCTGGACTTGGTTCGCTTATCTTGAGATGGGCCAGACCATTACCGTTGCTGCTCCTGGAGCTGCCAGCATGCAGTTTGCAGAAGCAACTCTAGAGCAAATTCGGAAAATGACTTTTGCTGAGCAAACGCAAGTCATGTGCGACCTGGCAAACCATGCCGACACCGAAATTTGTCGCACCTATGCTGCTTGGTCTGCAAACATCAAGCTAGGATTCTGGTACAAGCTTGGGCAATGGATGGATGAGGGAATTGTGGCTCCCATTCCAGCAGGCTATCAACTTTCCGCCAACGCCTCAGCAGTACTGCAAGCGGTTAGAGAACTAGATCAAGGTCAACAGATTACAGTCTTACGCAATTCTGTAGTTGATATGGGGTTTGACCCAGGTAAGTTGGGCGACTACACCAAAGTTAGTGAACCTGCTGTTACCCCCAAAGAGATCTCACAGCGAACTCAAGTCACCATTGAAGGGGTTGATAACCCGACTGTGCTGAGCTACATGAACAACTTGAATGCCAATGACTTTGGCGCTTTGATTGAGTTGTTCGCACCCGACGGTGCCCTTCAGCCTCCTTTTCAGAGACCGATTGTGGGTAGAGATGGCATCCTGCAATTCTTTAACGAAGAATGCCAAAATCTGAATCTAATCCCAGAGCGAGGCGTTTCTGAACCCGCAGAAGACGGTTACACCCAAGTAAAAGTCACTGGCAAAGTCCAAACTCCTTGGTTTGGTGCGGCTGTCGGTATGAACATGGCTTGGCGATTCTTGATCAATCCTAAAGGCAAGATTTTCTTTGTCGCAATTGATTTGTTGGCTTCTCCTAAAGAACTGCTGAACTTGATTCGCTAGAGAAGTGGCTCCGTAGATAAACTCTGAACGATTGTGAGCGCTCTCATCAAGGGCGCTCAGTTTTTGTCTTGCCTAGATAGTACAGAAATAGTGCAAATGAGTGACGTTGAATGGTCTCCCGTAGAGAAACAAATAGCTCAGGAAGCTTTTGAGAGAGCCTACGAACGAGAAATTAATACTTTGATCAAAGAGGTTCGTGAAAGAGCCAGCACGATCACAAAATTGGATGATACGTGGCTATTACATGATTTTTTAAGTGCAAGAAGACACCAACTGGATGGTAAATATGACTATAAATACTCAGTGCTGATCTTTGTGTTTGCTCAGTTGGTTAAGGAGGGTTGGCTACATCTCAAGGAGCTGGAGGGGCTGGAAGCAGATAAGCTGACCAAAATAGCAGCTCTTACCCGCATGTGAGGATTGCCTTCCCTAAGAACCTGGATTGCGACAAGATCCATCCGACAGAAACGACAGCGGGTTACTCATATTTTCTGCAAAGCCGAGGATACCGCGATCGCGATGTTCGTAGAGCAATTCTCCTTGAGCATCAAAGAGAAAGGTGCCTCCCCGTTGCGTGATGTAAGTGGCATCTGGTACATAGGTTTTCCAGTGACTGAGCACTTCCGTCATATTCCGCAGTCGTAAGGTGGCAAGTTCAAAGGGGCGCTGAAACCCTTGTCCACCTGCCAGCTTGAAGAAAGAGCCTTTGAAGGGAGGGAGGGGTTTAGCTTGCACTACTTCCTCCTCGGCAATGAGTTGTGGGGCTTGGCGATCGCCTCGATAACCCCGAAACACTTCAGCTAGCGTCCCAGGGCTACCAATCCCAGCGCACATCAGCATCAAGTTGATCCAGGCGTTTTGGGCTGTGGAGATGGGTAGCTTGAATGATAAACCAGAGTAAAGATTGAGTTGGCGGTGCAGTTCTGCGGTGGGGTCAACGAACAAGCAGTCGGTAGGAAAACCTGTGTAGTCGCAAAATTTCTGACCCGAAGCGCGATCGCCAATTCCCACGGCTCGAATCGCGATGCCCTGAGCTTGGAGCTGTTCTCTTTCTCGTTGCAGCCACCAGGCATATTCCAAGCTGTCAAAGTCTCCTAGTTGGGGCCAGACTAAGACCAACTGCTTGGCACCAGGTTCACGATCGCTGAGGATTGGGACGATCGCCCCATCACTTACCCGCTGCCGTTGTGTCTGACTAAAGATTGCGTAAGCATCCATAGAAATGGTCTGGTGAAGGAAAAACTAGAAAAGTATAAAATGATTCGGCGGGATAATTCAGGCTTGCGGGAAGTAATAGGTGAGCTTGATGGCGATCGCGGCTGCTTAAATTGCTTTTAAATAGTCTGGTTCATCAAGAAAGCTAATTGGGATCATCACATGGACTGAGCGGTCTTACTTAGAGTTGGGGCCGATCTTCCCCTACAATAACAATCAGCGAAGAGTGCGATCGCGAGTAGATCAGGGGTGAAGATCAACGCGATCGCTAGCTTGGTAGGCTATTAAAAAAATCCAGTTAATTAGGTCAGATAAGGCGTCGGCTTATGAGCACAACAGAGACTTCCAGCACTAGCAAGACCAAAGCTAAGAGCGAGCAACCCGCTACTTTGGAACTTGCAGACAAGAAAAAAACAGACAGCGCCAATAAGCCCGAAAGCTTAGGATTAGCGCTGCAAACCTATCACCCCAGCCCTTTACCCAATAACCGACCCATTGGGCCGAGCCACTTGGCAATTGCCCATGTGGGTTCTTTACCAGGTGGTCGTCCAGTTTTTGAGAGCGACCTGCAAGTGGTGGAGTTCGGTGGTTTCTACAAAAATCGCCCTATTTTTGCTAGCACCCTAGAGGTCGCAGATACAGACTCTTTACCTGGACACCGCCCGATTGCAGTCAGCAGATTGGAAATTTCGACCTTAGATTCTCTTCCTAACCATCGCCCCATTATGGTGAGTCAATACGAAGGAAAGGAAGACTCAATGGGTTTTATCGACTAAACTCGTAACAGCAAGTTTGTGTTCCAGATAGTTCCGTAGGGGTTGTTGGTTGAGCCTCCTGCGGAATTTTTTATCGGTTTAGCAGCCAGTTGGACACCAGTAAAAGTAGTCGTCAGTGATTTCGCCTTCTGACACGCGCATCCCCAAGCCTCCAGCAGCAAGGCGATCGCGGCCATCGTTGTAAAGCCAAGCACCCCAAACTGCCGTCATCACTTCGTCAGCAAGGGTGAGTTGGAGAAATTCCAAGAGTTCTTGGTAAACGTAGGGTTGCTCGGTGTACCAGGGGTCGTTGTTGTGGCTACGGTTGGCGATCGCCCCTGCTTCGACGGCAAATCCACCTTCGCCTTGACGACCCAAAATTGGTTTAGCAAAGTAATTACTGCCGATCGCCTCAGTGGTTAGAGAAGTTTTGGGGAAATAGTCAATCCCAGTAGCGGCATCGCGATCGTCAAAAAACTCTGATCCTAAATCGTTCACTAGCGCGAAAACGCTTTTGGGTTGCAGCAGAAAGGCTGACGCAAAGTTCACAATCACGACTTTGCGCTCTAGGATTAACTGTTCTAAGGCAGGCCACAGACGCTCTCCCGCGTCGTCGGTATCGTGAATTGCCCACTCCACCGGATACCACATGAAAAGAATATCAATGCGCTCTCCAGTGCGTTCGTAGAAGAGGCGATCGCCGTCTTGAATCCGCAGAAACTCCAACGGAAACACTGTGCTCTTACCGGAGTAATGTTGGCTTACCCATTGCATCGTGCCGACATCTTCGGGGTTGTTGAGGGCGGTGAAGGCAACGTGACAGTCAGATAGGGGCTTGTTTAAGTGAGCTGCGGCCCGCTTGAGGTGTTGATTTAAGCTGGCGCGGAGCAAGTTTTGGGCACCCGGAACAGGGTCTTTGAGGCCAAAGTGTTTGGCGACATGACCGTTGCCTTCAGTACATTCAAACCAAAAGCTAGGCGTTTGCGGGTTGATTTCGACAACTTTTTTTAGACCTACAGCACGGTTCCAGCACCAGTCCAGCCGCATACAGAGGGGAGGCAATGGGTCGTATTTGACCAAGCGGATCGTCTCGACAGGAAAGCCGTAATCTAGCAGCGTGTCGCCATCTAAGTGCCGAATCACCGACCACATTTTCATGAACACTCGACCCACGGCTTCCGAAGCTTGCTGCATCTCCTGCACAAAGTCAGGTGAAACTGGGTGGCAGTGGTAGAGCGCGTAAGGTACTTGTTCACTGGCGATCGGCAAACCTGTTTCGCCATCAATCGGGCACAGGTTGTACCAGTTGAGCCGCATGGATTTAAATAGGTGATCTCGTTCTGGACTGTCGAAAATCTTGCTATTCATCGCGAGTCAGCCTAATCCGCCGCCACGACCAAAACTACCGAATCCCCCTCGCCCTGTGGTTGAAGATCGACCACTGGTGCCAACGCTTTGTCCCTTACTCCCACTCGTAGCGGGAGCTTGCCGCACAGAACTGCCAGAGCTAGATGTATATCCCGCCGATCCGCCACCTACATAAACTCGGTTCCTGCTGCCTGATGAGTTGTTGCAGTTGGGATTAGCTTGTTTGACGGCAGGGTCGTTGCAGTCGAGGTTTGTAGTGCTGGGACTGGTGGTGCAAGCTGCTAAGAACGATGCCATCAAGGATGACATCATTAAAAGAGTAATCAGTTGTAATAAGCTAGGCTTCAGTTTCATGCCAGTGTCCGGTAGGACTCATTGGGGAATAGATACAAGGTCTGTTTGCAAATTTACGGGAATAGGGAATTCGTAGGATTGCAGGTGTTTCTCTTGGCTAGGGCAGGCGATCGCGTTTCTAAAATTCCCATTACTAAAAAGAAATGACTCCTGAGTTAACCGCAGCGTTGCAATTTATCGAAAAAATTGAGCGAGCCAATGTAGCCCAGTCTGTCTACGAGATTGCCAACAAACTACGCGGCTACACCAAACCCAGCTACACCACGCCGATGTGGAGTACAGCTACAGGCTACAAACAGCCCTATGTGGAAGGAGAGTTTAAGGGCAAGCTCAATCAAGAATTGCTGCTCAGTGGTGAGAAAACTGACTTTGGGCATTTCATCGCGGCGCTCTCCGATCATGTGAATCAGCCGGGAGTCCGTTGGTCAGATTTGACGAGTTGGACGGCAGATCACACCTCTTGGGCGGGTGACATTGGTTCCGCGATCGCCACGTTTCATGCACAGGGTAGCCAGCAGAAAATTCCTACAGTACTAGAATCGCTAAACCGCTACGCCTCTGACTCTGACTACGCGGCGAATATTGCAGCTTATGTGGTTGGCGTAATGCTGAATTCTGGTAAACAAACTTTAGTTTCTCAAGCGATCGCTCAGTATGATGCTCAGCCTTATGCCGAGAACGTGAGATGGTTTCTGAGAGAACGGTTTGAGGGAGCGATCGCCAACAATCAACTCAAAAATCCAGCTGAGGTAGAAGCAGAAATTCGACGGGCCATCTCGACTTATATTCGCTTGTCACCGGATTCAGGTCTCTTTAAGTCGGTCAAGAATTTGTTGAAGTTAGACCCACAAATACAACGCGAAGATTTTCAGCATCCGAATGCGGGTGAGTTGTTGCAAGGGTCACTGCACTTTATGACTTATTTAGTCGAGAAATCTGGACTAGAACCCCTGGAGTTCAAACCTTATCAATTGCCCAAGGTGCCTTGGTTAGGAGCGGTCAGTTATGAAGTGAAAGTACCGTTTGTTTGAGCGATCGCCACTGAAAAAACCACTGATGCCTTCTTACTCAGCTCATTACTTAGCGTCTTGGCGGTGCATCATGGCAGAATTTAGTAGTGTTAAGCATTAGTTCCGATTAATTTATTTAGTCTGCCTTCATGACTGCAACTATCCCGACTCTCGCCAGCCAGTACGACCCCTCCACAACCGAATCTAAGTGGCAAACAGCTTGGGAGCAAAACCAAGTCTTTAAGGCTGACCCCAATCATGGTGGAGAGCCTTACTGCGTGGTGATTCCGCCACCCAACGTCACGGGTAGTTTGCACATGGGGCACGCCTTTGAAAGCTCCCTAATTGATACCTTGGTGCGCTATCACCGGATGCTGGGCCGCAACACGCTTTGGCTACCGGGGACTGACCACGCCAGTATTGCCGTGCAGACGATTCTAGACAAGCAGCTCAAGGCAGAAGGCAAAACTCGCTACGACCTGGGACGTGAGCAGTTTCTAGAGCGGGCTTGGGAGTGGAAAGCTGAATCTGGCGGCACGATCGTCAACCAGTTGCGGCGCTTGGGAGTTTCGGTCGATTGGTCACGGGAACGCTTCACGATGGATGAAGGGCTATCTCGCGCAGTGCTGACTGCGTTTGTGCAGCTTTACGAAGAAGGGCTGATTTATCGGGGTCAATATTTAGTCAACTGGTGCCCTGCCACTCAGTCAGCCGTATCTGACCTGGAGGTAGAACCCCAAGAAGTTAACGGTCATCTCTGGCACTTCCGCTATCCGCTCTCCGATGGCTCTGGTTATGTAGAAGTGGCCACCACTCGCCCCGAAACAATGCTGGGGGACACAGCCGTGGCCGTGAACCCCAACGACGATCGCTACAAGCATTTGATTGGCAAGACCCTCACTCTGCCGATTATGAATCGAGAGATTCCGATCATTGGCGATGAGTATGTCGATGCCACCTTTGGGACAGGTTGCGTTAAAGTTACGCCTGCCCACGACCCCAACGACTTTGAGATGGGCAAGCGCCACAACCTGCCTTTCATCAACATCATGAACAAAGATGGCTCGATGAATGAGAACGCAGGGCCATTCCAGGGGCAGGATCGCTTTGTGGCTCGCAAGAATGTGGTCGCGCGACTAGAGGCAGATAATGTCCTGGTGAAAGTGGAGGACTACAAGCACTCCGTACCCTACAGCGATCGCGGCAAAGTTCCAATTGAACCGTTGCTCTCAACTCAGTGGTTCGTCAAAATCAAACCGATGTCCGAGCGGGCGCTGGAGTTTCTTGACCAAAAACAAGAGCCTGCCTTCGTACCCGATCGCTGGACGAAGGTTTACCGGGATTGGTTGGTAAGCTTGCGCGATTGGTGTATCTCGCGGCAACTCTGGTGGGGGCATCAAATCCCTGCTTGGTATGCGGTCAGCGAAACCAATGGCGAAATTATGGACAATACGCCCTTTGTGGTTGCCCATAGCGAAACAGAAGCGAGAGAAAAGGCGATCGCGAAATTTGGCGCAAATGTGCAACTGGCACAAGATCCAGATGTGTTGGATACCTGGTTCTCATCTGGTTTGTGGCCATTCTCGACCTTGGGTTGGCCAGAACAGACAGCAGATTTGCAACGCTACTATCCCACTACCACGCTAGTGACCGGGTTCGACATTATCTTCTTCTGGGTCGCCCGAATGACGATGATGGCAGGGCACTTCACCGGACAAATGCCGTTTGAGACCGTCTACATCCACGGTTTGGTGCGGGATGAGAACAACAAGAAGATGTCGAAATCAGCCAACAACGGCATCGACCCTCTGTTGCTGATTAACAAATACGGCACCGATGCTCTCCGCTACACCTTAATCCGGGAAGTTGTGGGTGCAGGTCAAGACATCCGCTTGGAGTACAACCGCAAAACCGATGAATCTGCCTCGGTAGAAGCGTCTCGCAACTTCACCAATAAATTGTGGAATGCCTCCCGGTTTGTGATGATGAACCTGGAAGGGCAAACGCCACAACAGTTAGGAGTTCCTAGTGAGAATTTAGAGTTGAGCGATCGCTGGATTCTCTCTCGCTTCTATCAAGTAGTACAGCAAACCCGCAACGACATTGATAACTTCGGGTTAGGTGAAGCGGCTAAGGGTCTGTATGAATTCACTTGGGGCGACTTCTGCGACTGGTACATCGAATTAGTGAAGCCTCGCTTGCAAGGAGAAAATGCGACCTCCCGCAAAGCGGCTCAGCAAACCCTAGCTTATGTGCTCGAAGGGATCCTCAAGCTGTTCCATCCCTTTATGCCGCACATCACCGAGGAGATCTGGCACACCCTAACTCAAGCAGGCGAAGATCAGTACTTGGCGGTGCAAGCCTATCCAGAAGTCAATGCCGCACAAATTGATGCTGAACTAGAGCACCAGTTTGATCTGTTGATCGGCACCATTCGCACCATCCGTAATTTGCGGGCGGAAGCAGATGTGAAGCCAGGAGCAAAGGTACAAACCATTCTGCAAAGTGAGAGCGATCGCGAACGCCAAATTCTTGACCAGGGTCAAGCCTACATCCAAAACCTCGCCAAAGTTGAAACTCTCAGCATTGTGGAGAAGCTAGAATCTGCTCCAGAAGCGATCGCAGGTGTGGTTGGAACCGTGCAAGTTCTTGTGCTGCTCGCAGGTGTGGTGGATGTCGCTGCACTGAAGGCCAAATTGGAGAAAGACCTCAAAAAAGTAGAAGCTGAGATTGCCGCGCTCTCCGGTCGTCTCAGCAACTCCAAGTTCGTCGATAAAGCTCCTGCTGATGTTGTCCAAGGAGCAAGAGATGCCCTAGCTGAAGCCGAAAAACAAGCCGAGATCCTCAAAGCTCGTCTCGCTCAATTAGGTTAACTTCTCCCGAAACCCTTCTCCTTTGTTGAGAGCAGGGTGGTTTCATACAAGAAAAGAATTGCGAACTAGGCCCCCTAGCCCCCCAAATTTGGGGGGAACCTGCTCAAAGTCCCCCAGCATTGGGGGATTTAGGGGGCAGTGCAAGGAGCTGAACTGTGTTCACGCTTTTTCTTTCGCTATATGAAACCACCCTGCTTTCCTTTGCGGAGAGAGGTTGGGACTATCTATGATGTAGCTTAATCGCCAAATTCAGGGCGAAAATTCTTAGTGAAATTCATCCACGTTGCTACTTTTCCGCCTGTAATATTAAGAATGGGGACATTCACAGTTGCTCTAGCACGGTAATAGGTGACGGGCGTGGCTTCTGGTTTCCCAAGCCCATAGGCATTCCGCATCCCCGCTGCCATACTACAGCTAATCTCAAAGTTACCCATATCGATATCACCACCGCCTGCTTTGTAGTGCCACATAACCCGTGACCATTTGCGATCGCGGTTTTGGCATTCGTAGTGGGTCAGTTCAAACATCTTGGCAATATGGACATCGTATCGCCGTAGCCTGCCCCCGTAGGCTGAGCGGGTGGTATCGCGATCGGGCACAATGAGCTGAGCAATGCGTACACCGTCATACATTCCAATAAATGTGATGTTGGTGATTGGAACTTCTGTTTGAGCGATCGCAGGCAAACTAGCTGTAACACCAGCCACTAACAAGGTAGAAATAAGTACCGAAGCTGGAGACGGCATAATTTTTCTGAAGACAATATTTCTATAGTTCCCGATCTTTTGCCTTCCAAACCCAGCTAAATTTCGTGTGATTCTATTGTTGCCAGTTAGCTCGATAAATGGCCTGAGATCCATCATTGAACTCCACCAAAAACACGAGCGCTTTGCCACTGATCCCTTGAGGATTTAATCTGAGACGGTTCACGATTTTCTGATCCAACAGATCCCCTGTTGCGATGACTCGGCTTAAAGATTGGCTGAGGCGATCGAGATCTTCATCACTCAAGCGATCGCCAACTTTCACCATTGAGCTTAAAGGCTTAGTGGAACGTGTATAAATTCCTGACTGGTAGTAAATATTTGCCGGGGAAGGGTCACCCCAAAACTGACCAACCAAAGCTAGAGTATCCTGATCCATTGCTACTTCTGCGAAGCCTTGAAAAATATGACCCAATCCTTTAGGAACAGGAATTCTGGGAACTGCGACAATTTCGCTCTTCCCTGGTTCTGCTAGTGAACTGAGTTGTACCTGAGGTTCGGAATGAAAGCTATGCAGAACGCGATCGCCCATTGCAGCTGTACCTGGTCCCCAGGCATAGTCCTTGGGGTGAATGTGGGGGATTTCAGTCGGCGAGTCGGTAAAGCGAAAAAACTTCTTGGCGCGATTCTTGCCATCCCAAGTCCAAACACTGAAATAAACCGCTTGTCCGTCTGCAATAGGAAATTCATCAAAGCTGCGGAAAGTTGAGGTTGTCGAATCTGCAATGACCTCTAGGGTGCCGTCATGCCAGCGATAAATTCCTTCAATGTAAGGTTTGGGTAGCTGCTGTAAGTAGTGAACAAAATCCGCTGATTGCAGATAGCCCTCTGTTGGTGCTGATTTCGCCCAGAAGACAACATCGGTACCAACCAGAAAAGGAGTTCTAAAAAAACCAAATTTCAGATTGCTATTAGGCATCAACATCGTGCTATCTGCAACGATCTGGAGTTCGCCCTGATGGTAGAGGTAGATCCCCCAGTCTTTTAGTTGGGGTCCCCACTCCTTTAAGGGATTTTTGCTCATGCCATAATCCAGTTCGTAAGGCCCAGGTTGGCGGTCTGGTCGAGAAGGATAAACTTCCTGACTGACTCCGACAAACGCGATCGCCTCTGAACTGACCGCTAGACAATGAAAACCGCCAAAGGTTGCGTCTTGCTGAGGAACTGGAGTGAGAACATTAGCAACGACGCTGAGAATACCGTTCTGATAAGAATAGATCCCGTCTTGATAGCACTTGGTGTTCCGATTAAATGCTTGGGTGGGGCTACCCGAAAATATAATCTGCTTTCCGGCGATCGCTGGAGGTGAGAAATTGCCAAAAGTAGGCCGAGGAGTTGAAATCTGCTCTTGCCTTTTGAGAATGCCTTTGAACGAACGCAGGAGATTGCTAAAAGGATTTTGAGTATCTGGAATTGAAGCTGGAGTGGGAATTGAAGTTTGATAATCAGCGATTTTAGTAAAAGTAAACATCAAACTCTCCTAAAAGACTCATAGCAACAAGCATGGCAAATTGTTGGCAGAGCTACAAAAGTTCTATCTTGTGGCGGAGAGCGTAGCAGTTAAGCGGGCTGAATCGTGAGTTAGGTTGGAGCAAAGCGCACGCCTAAAGGAGCAAGACTATGCCAGCAGGTTTTCTACTCAGCCGAATTGTGTTGCAGTTCAATAAAGAGTTGCGAGCAGTGTCAGAAGACCTTTCGGGTGTAGTTTATACCCCTGATGGCTCTCTTTGGGTTGCTTCCGACGAAACGGCAACAGTAGAGCGACTGTCTCTGGTAGACCCTTACATCTATGGCAACCACCGTCAATTTACACTGGCAGAATTAATCACGCTCCCCAATCAAGAAGAGATCGAAATTGACATAGAGGGGATGACTTACGCCGATGATTACCTCTGGTTAACTGGATCTCACAGCACCAAACGTAAGAAAGTTAAAGACAGTAAAAACAATCAGGAGAATCTGGCTCGGCTCACCGAAGTCACCTTTGATCCCAATCGTTATGTTTTGGCGCGTATCCCAGTCATGAATGGTGACTTGGTCAAATCTTGTGCTCAGTCTCATGATCCTAACCAAAAGCTGACTGCCGCCACCTTAAACCGAACTAACAACGGCAATATCTTGATTGATGCCTTGAAGTCTGACTTGCACCTTGGCCCTTTCTTGGCTACAGACCCGCAAAGTCAAGACAAACCCTTGGTATTACCTGGGAAAGATAACGGGTTTGATCTGGAAGGTCTCGCTGTCTGTGGCGATCGCCTCTTCCTCGGCTTGCGGGGGCCAGTGCTGAGAGGCTGGGCAATCATTCTCGAAATTGAAGTAGAAGCTGCCACACCTGAAACCCTTAGCCTCAAACCAATTGGTGAGTCTGGCGAACACTACAAAAAACATTTTGTTGATTTAGGCGGCTTGGGCATTCGTGACCTATGCTTTCAAGGCGAAGATCTGCTCATTTTAGCTGGGCCTACGATGGTGCTCGACGGCTCAATTCGACTCTTCCGTTTATCGGGGGCATTAGGCCTAAGTCAAGACAGCCTCTGTGCACAGGAAGCGGGCAAATTAGACGCATTATTTGATATTCCCTACGGCATTGGGTGCGATCGCGCTGAAGGGATGTGTTTGTTTGCTTGTATTGGCGACACACCTTCCCTATTAACCGTGTATGATTCTCCTTCTGAATTACGGCTGCATGGCTTGAAAGGGGTTTTAGCCGATGTTTTTAAGCTGTAACCTTCTTCTTAAGAACCTGAGAACCTGAGAACCTGAGAAACTATTCTTGTGAGTACTCTTGAGGGCCAGAGATGTCACTGAGTAAGTTGTCTGGGCTTTCGTTCTTGGTCTTCCGGGTTTGCCACGCTGCATAGAAAAACAGAATCGCTAGCAAACAATAGCCCACGGCCCAATCACCTCCAGCACCCCATCCCAAATGGATCACCGTATCCGCGATCGCCCAGTTATAGCTGTGCATTAACCCTACCCAAGAGAGTCCCGCTGCGGCTAAGGACCACAGGGCAGCCTGTTTAAACTTGCGCTCAATAATATAAACCGTGATCCCTGCGAGGAGCATGGCAGAAAAGATAAAGCCTTGCTCCAAGGCAAATGCCCCATCAATAAACATGCCGCTGTTTTGAAAAGATGGAATCAACCCAGGATTAAAAGGTTGGGCGGGAGTCCCCAACCCCGCAGCCCGCAAAGCATTCTTTGCAACTAGCACTCCCCAAGCCGCGATCGCAGGTAATAGCCCCACAACCACGGCTGGAGCATGGCGCAACGGCGTAGCTGTAAAGCTCTGGGCCACAATTACAATTGCAATCCAAAGCACGATCGCCATCCCCGCTTCAATCGGGACAAAGTAAGCGAGCAAGCCGACCGTTCCGCTCAAGCACAACAAGGCCATCACAATGCCATTGAGCGTCGAGTAACCAACCCTCGCCCCCAGCGCTTTCCAACCAGGATGACCGATGTAAATGGTTGTGGGAAAACAAGATCCATACAGAGCAGCCACAATTGTGCCAATCCCATTAACTGCTAAACAAGGGGCCGTTGGGTAAGAGTCTCCGGCGGCTTCGGCACTCTCCAAATTTTGAATACTGCCAATCAAGTTGAACAGGCCCATTGGCAAAATCACACTTAAGTAATCGATCAGAACCGATCGCCCTTGCCATAGCTCCCCTAACCAGAACCTTGGTAAGTAAAAGCCTACGGGTTCTAGGGCCGTTGCGAAGCGAGTGGCATCCCAACTTACGAGTCCGGTTCCCCAAGCCAGCCCAATGCCCAGTAGCACCGCTAATAGACCCCCTGGAATCGCAAAGCGCACTTGACCAAAGTAGGTCAAAAGGATCACGCCCAACGGCACCAAACCCACAATAGGACTTGCGAAAGTGCGGAACAAAAAATCCATTGCAATGAAGGTTACTGCAATGCCACCTAAGGTCGAGAGTAAAGCTGCCCTCGGCGCGAGTCGGCGCACACCCTCGCCAATCCAAGCGCCTGCTAGTTCGATCAGACCGGAGCCTAAACAAGCGACCAAACCTGCTTGCCAAGCTAGTTCTGCGGCTTGCTCTGGGGATACTCCTTGAGCGATCGCCGCTAGTTTGACGGGCAACATAACCAAAAATACGTAAGCAAAGAGACTCACCGTATTGATGCCGTAGGGTAAGGCGGTAATATCATGCCGCTGCTCTTGTTTGCCTTGTCGGTAAGCTAGCCAAGCGTAATAGAAGTTACCTACAATTAGACTTAGGGCAACACCAGGTAGAACACGGCCATACAGAATTGTGCCTGGGAAATTAAGTACGCCTTGGCACAGACTGACAATCACCAAGATTTGAATGAAATTGTCGAGCGCAAGGCCAAAAAAGCCATCAATATCCCTGCGGACAAACCAGTGCGGAGAGTTAATTGGTTGCATGTTTATGCTCCAGCTTCTGTAGCCAAGAGTTTATCGTTAAAAAAGCTACAAATCGCTAGTATCTCAGACTAAAGCACCCATGCTCATAAGTGCGAGTTAGACTTGACTTGCGTTGACAAGGATATTTCAAACTACTGGAACGGTTAGGTAAAATTTGTTGCTGTTACTACTAATTGTTGTTGTTAGTATCGTACTTAACAAACTCATCAACTGCACTCCAACTTATGTATTCAAAGTAACAAGGATTCTTAACTAACAACTGCCAGAAGGTAGATGGTTAAACTTGTTAAATAATTATTTAATCGATTAATATTTAGACAGATTTCGTTTATAAAGAAGCGCGACTTATGGGTTCATCACCAACTACCTTGAAGTTCAAGTCGGCACAAGCTGCTAACTTAAGTCCCAGTCAAGCTTTCGTTAGCTCGATTACTCGGTCCGCTCTATTCCAGACAATACCCCCAGAGCGAATTGGGCTAAATGGTGAATATGATCATCGTGGTTTGGCTAAGCGGGTACAACTGGCCTTCCAACAAACCTTTTCCTCGGAGCAAATCCAATCCCTTGTAGTATCTCAGCGTGGCAGAGTAGTAGTGCTCAAGGGTCAAGTCGCTAAAAGCCTCCTGAAAAGGTTAGTCGAGATTGCTGCCAAGATTCATGGAGCCACTGATGTTGAGGTTTATGCAGTGAATGCAGTTGAAAAATGAGGCTAGACCTTCTTGATGCAAGCGATCGCCTTGATTTCTGCCTTGATTTCCGTAGTTCTGAAATGACTCCCTGCGATCGCCCTTGCTACTTGGCTTGAGGACATCTCTGTAAAACGAGATATACTGTCTCTCAAGAATATGCTTACGTTTAGCTTGAATTGCAATGCTGCATTTAGCCCAAGTGCAAAAAAAAGGATTTTTAGGAAAAGCGGAGCTGCGATTGCTCGCTCGGCAAAAATCCGAAACTACCTGGGCCTTAGCTGCTGACGAAGATGCCATTTTGTCTGCGGAAGCCAATGCTTTCGGAGAAGGGACTTTAGTTTTGCTCGAACTGGCAGAAGACCGTCAAGTGACCAACCTCCAAGATGCTACTGGGTGGGTACTTGAGTTAGTGCAGAAGTATTTGATTGCGGGCCTAACGCCAGCGCTCTTGCAGCAAGAAGCAGAGCGGGCTGAGCAATGGCGGCAGTCTTTGACCCTACAGAGCCAAGAATTAGGACGACGCACTCTAGAAGTAGAAGCTCGACGCGAGCAGATTCAGGAACTCGAAGAAAACCTGAAGCGTGAGAAAAAAGAGCTGGAAGCCTTAGCTCAGCAGTTAAAAGTTTTGCTACAAGATGACTAACTGCCAGCCTTTTGAAGATCGCTTGCGAATCTACTGGGAATAGCGGGATAAATTGTAGCCAATTGTACAAAGACAAAAGTACTTCCTAAGGCAGAATTAACGCTGCCTTGGTTTACGTTAAGTTGAAATTAAGAAGTTTTTAATAATTAGGACTCGGTGTCACTAAATTACTAAAGGGTGGCTATGGAAAATTCTGACACTACAGCGAAAGACAACTTTTTATACCCTAGAAGCCGCTATTACGGTAAATTTACCCCCGAAACGCTAGCTTTTAATGCCAATCTGCAAGAGTTTTCTCAGAAAGTCTCCTATATTACTGCTCTAGAAACAGGGGGTAAGCTTTCTTCTGAGCAAGCTTATAAGCGAGTAAAAACTTTGTGGAAGCAGCTAAAGCGGAGTCATAAAGCGTTGGGAGTCGATACAAATTCCTTTCCTGACCATCTGTAATGGGGTGGGTTGGAAAAATCTAAATTCCACTAGTCTCCTTAACCAGTGCTAAATCTACACATCAGCCAGGTGAGTGTATAGGAGCATAAAGATAACCTTAAAATGGCCTCTCAGTACAAAGCGATCGCTCTACTCCAGGTATTAGAAGAAGGAGGGCGATCGCTTTAGTTTTAGTTTACGTTTAGTTAGCTTTATCGAGCGACAGCAGCAGGTAGAGCCAGCGGAGGTGATGAGTTTACCCCACTATTTCGGCTGGAAGAACCATTCGTTGCAGAATTAGGAGTTCTAGAAGCGGCATCTTCTTTGAGCAACACTTCCCGAATGAAGCGAGCTGCCACTCGTTGGGCTAAACCACTGGCGATTTGCTGCCCCATATGCTGAGTTTCTGGCTTAGCCAACAACCGAGGAATTAAGGGTAGCAGTTGACCTGCATCAAAGCCTTGAGTTTCCCGAAGAATGCCCCAAATCCGTTTAATGTGTTCTAGACTTTGTTGTTCATCGGCTGGAGCAGCCGCTTGTTGGTTGACGGCTAACCCTACCCGCTCCCGCACGAGGTAGGTGAGGTTATAGACGGCATTGCGCCCCAATGCATCCACCCCTTTAATAATTTCATCTACTAATCTGTTGCGAATGAACGCGCCTCGTTCTGAGAAGAGAAAATCTACTGCCTGGTTCATGACTTGATTTAAATCATAGTCTTGGCTGTTGCGGGCGTTTTTGAGCAAATTCTCTAAACGGTTCCACCGGAAGCTGCCATCTTTGAACAGTAGGTCACGGAGGGAGTTGCGCAGCTCCGGAGCAGGGTCGGTTAACAGGCGCTTGGAGACATAAGGATAGGCTTTGCTGAGCACCTTAAAATCAGGATCTACGTTGATCGCAATGCCTTCTAAGGTGACGAGCGATCGGATGATCAGCGCGTAATAAGCGGGCACCCGGAAAGGATACTCGTACATCAGCGCCGAGAACTCGTCGGTGATGCTCTTGAAGTTCAGCTCCGCCACACTTGCTCCGAGGGCGTTACTGAAGACGTTCGCTAAAGCGGGAATAATTGGGGTGAGGTCAGTTTCTGGAGTCAGAAATTCCAGCTTGACATAATCGTGAGCCAACCCCTCAAAGTCCCGGTTCACCATATGAACCACGGCCTCGATCAAACCGTAGCGTTGGTAGGGCTTCACTTCGCTCATCATGCCGAAGTCTAGATAAGCTAGCTTGCCGTCTGGTGTGGCTAGCAAGTTGCCTGGGTGTGGGTCAGCATGGAAAAAGCCATGTTCTAGGAGTTGGCGTAGGGAGCACTGCACTCCCACCTCGATCAGATAGCTCGCATCAATGCCTTGCGCTTTAAGTTGTTCTGGCTGAGTCAGCTTGGTGCCGTTGATCCATTCCATCGTCAGCACGCGCCGACGGGTATATTCCCAATAAATTTTAGGAACGTAAATATCTTGTAAGTGGCCGTAAAGCCGAGCAAATCGCTCCGCATTGTGCCCTTCGTGGATGTAATCCATCTCTTCGAAGACACGGCTGCCGAATTCATCCAAGATGGCAACAAGGTCACTCCGGACTTGTTTAATGTTTCGCTGAGCCCAACCTGCGAGACCTCTAAGCAAATATAAATCTAGGGTAATATTTTGGGCTAAATCAGGCCGCTGTACCTTAACTGCGACCACTTCTCCGGTTTTAAGTCTGCCTTTGTAAACCTGGCCTAAAGATGCCGCCGCGATGGGTTGGGGTGTCAGTTCGGCGTAAATCTCTTCTGGGCGATCGCCTAGTTCTTCTTCAATAAACTGGTAAGCCAGCTCATTGGGAAAGGGCGGTAGCTGATCTTGAAGTTGAGTCAGTTCTTCTAAAAACAGCGGGGGAACCAGATCGGGCCGCGTAGAGAGGGCTTGCCCCACTTTAATGTAGGCTGGCCCCAATACGGTCAAAACTTCCCGCAAGCGAACGGCGCGACGGCGTTGATTTTTAGCTCCTTGTCCTGTCCGCTTGTCCCACCATAGGCTCAGCCCAAAGGTTAAAAATGGCCAAATAATGGTGAGTAAGCGCCCCCATACTTGCAACGGTCTGGAGCGGTAGTAGTCTGCGATCGCCGCTGGGTCATAGCGTAGGCCAGCAATTTCTGGATCAAATTCGGCTTCAACCAAGGGTTCCGGCGTTAGCATTTCTGGCGGCAGAGCGATCGGCTCACTTTTTACCGTGATAGTTGAAGGGGACGTTGAGTTTGTCACTGCTATTCCTGCTGGAATGGCAGACTCTGGCTGAACTGAGCGTAAGTCAGTCCGCATGTTAGTAGAAGATACAGGCTCAACATTCTTCATGGGTTCAAGACGGATTGAGGAGCAGCGATGTTAAGTATTGTAACAACTCACCTCATCATAGCTCTGAGTTCAGGTTTACTCTAGCTTTTGGTTGAGTTGGTCAATTCTCATTTCATGGGCGAGCGGGCAGCAGTAAGGCAACTCACACTAAACTAAATGGGTAGCCCCTTCTGATTTGATGTGGTTTCTAACAGTTTCCACCAACAAGAGACCTGATTTTACCTGCTGCTTAGGACGCAGTATCTTCAGTGTCTAGGGAGTTCGAAGTTTTTTCCTCTTCCTTCAAGGTCAATTCTGTCTCATGTTGCTTTCTCTTCGGATTGAAAACTTTGCTCTAATCGATCGCCTGGAGCTAGAGTTCAGCACTGGCCTGAATGTTTTGACGGGTGAAACAGGGGCTGGCAAGTCGATTATTTTAGATGCAATTGATGCAGCCTTGGGTGGTAAGGTGACCAGTCGCGCTATCCGCACAGGAGCGCAGCGTGGCTTAGTAGAGGCTACGTTTAGTCTAGATTCCTCGTTGGCTACCTGGCTGACTGAGCAAGAAATTGACCTCCTAGATGACTCCTCTCTGGTTTGTAGTCGTGAGATGGTAGCAGGGCAAAGCACGCTCCGCAGCCGATCGCGCCTGAATGGGGTGCTGGTGAACAAGCAGCAAATGGAGACCCTCCGCGATCGCCTGGTAGAAATCACGGCTCAAGGTCAAACCATGCAGTTGGGGCAGGCCTCAAACCAGCGCGAGTGGCTAGATGGCTTTGGGGGGGTACCTCTCCTAGAACAACGAGCAGCGGTAAGTAGTGCTTTTAATGCCTACCAACAGGCTTTGCAGGCTTTGGAAAAGCGGCGGCACTCCGAGAGCCAGCGCTTGCAACAACTAGACCTATATCAATATCAACTGCGGGAGTTGAGTACTGCTAGCTTGAGCGATGCCGATGAGCTAGAGCAACTAGAGCAAGAACGACAGCGGCTGAGTCATAGTGTAGAGCTTCAACAGCAAAGCTATCAAGCCTATCAAGCTCTCTATCAAAACGATACGGGTGAGCCTGCCTGTGCTGATTTGCTCGGTAATGCCGAAGTGATTCTGAACGATATGCTGCGCTATGACCCAGGATTACAGCCAGTTTTAGACCTAGTGACAGACGCTCTAGCCCAAGTCCAGGAAGCGGGACGGCAAATCAACGCCTACGGTGAGTCTGTTGAGACTGATCCTCAACGGTTGCAGGATGTGGAAGACCGTATTGCTGAACTTAAACAGATTTGCCGCAAATATGGCCCCACTTTGACAGATGCGATCGCCTTTCAACAGCGGGTGCAGGCAGAGCTAGAAGCCCTCACTGGAGGTGGGCTGTCTCTAGAAGAATTGGAGCAAACTTACCAAGAGCGCCGAACTGCTTTGGTGACAGTTTGCGCTCGGCTGACTGAGTTACGGCAAGTTGCAGCTCGTGAGCTAGAAGACCGCCTGATCCGCGAGCTGAAGCCGCTAGCGATGGAGAAAGTGCAGTTCCAAGTGCAAATTGCGCCGATCGCCCCTACTACCAACGGAGCCGACCAAATTACCTTCTTGTTTAGCCCCAACCCTGGGGAACCCTTGCAGCCATTAAATGAAACGGCTTCTGGTGGAGAAATGAGCCGCTTTCTCTTGGCACTGAAGGCTTGTTTCTCACAAGTCGATCTGATTGGCACGCTGGTCTTTGACGAAATTGATGTTGGGGTTTCCGGTCGGGTGACACAGGCGATCGCAGAGAAACTCTATCAATTGAGTCAGCAGCATCAAGTTCTTTGTGTGACTCACCAACCGATTGTGGCGGCGATGGCAGACTATCACTTCCACGTCGATAAGCAAGCGATCGCGGAGCCTGTCGCTGTAGGAGCCAATGCTGTAGGAGCTAAGAATGGCAAACGCAGTCAATCTAAGAGCAAGACAACCGCAGATACAGATACCGATCCAAACACAGAAACTGCAACAGTTGAACTGATCACCTCTGAAGCAGATCTAGAAGCGGTTCGGACGGTGGTACGTGTTACAACCCTAGACCCTAATCAGCGCCGAGAAGAACTCGCTCAACTTGCGGGAGGGCGTTCAGCTCAAGAGGCGATCGCCTTTGCCGATTCTCTCCTAGCCCAAGCAGCCGAATTGCGCCAGACTCCTGCCAGCACTGCAATTTTGCCTGTTGAGACTGCTACACCAACGGAAGTGCCCCCTAAATCTAGGGCTCGCTCAACATCTACTCGTGCTAAAGCGGCGCGATCGCAAGCTCCAAAAAAAGCTTAGATCGTGGTTTTAGTATCGTTAAAAATGTTACGTCCCACTTACGTAAGTTGGCTCAATTTTTAGTTGAGCTTATCTGCTCTAAAAGCTTCTTAAGTTTTGTTCAAGACTGAATGGTAACGTAACTTTTTTGACTGAGCCAATCTGTAAAACCCATTTTAGCTATCCGTGTTTAGTGATTAAAACTCAGCCATTCTGCTGAAAAAAGATACAAACTGGGTGAAAAATAACGAAACTGAAAGTTATTTAATTGATCTGGGCAACTTGAGTGAGTGATATTGATCGATTCACTTGGAAAGCAATTAAATAAGGATCTGTCTCGTTGTGGAATTTGTTTAAATCTGGTCAAATTCACGATATGGCGGAGAATTTTACGCCATATATCGCATGTAAAGCTTGTGGTTTTTGCCTTATAACTATCTTTGTAACTATCCTTAAAAGCTATTGGTTGGTTTTAGATAGAGCCTTATTCTTCACAATAATTGAAAGTCTGTAAATATGGTTCTTATATTTATGAACTTCTGCTTGCAAAAGTCCTTAGATAGAAAATACAACTAAACTTTAGGAATTAATAATTCATCTACCTGTCAAACATCAATCATAGGGTTCCTATAACCTCTATTAACCCTAGAATCAGGGCGCGCAAATATGACTTTAGCTAGTTCTCTTGCAGACTTTTCCTTAGCAGAGCTGTTCCGAATGATTGACCAAGGACGCAAGTCAGGTCGTCTGACCCTTCTCATTACAGGCGATGCTCCAACCTCCCAAGCGCCCACTTGTCGCTACATTTGGTTTCGGCAGGGACGAGTTATTGCTGCGGCTGACCGTCTAGATGGTCAAGGTTTAATTTCTCAAATTACCACAAGAGGGTGGTTGAGCCAGCGAGTAATCGAAAGATTGGGTAATCTTGCTGGAGGAGAAACCCCTTTAGGAATGACCCTAAAAACCCAAGGAGCGCTACAAGCTGAGCAATTAAATTTGCTTTTTTCGGCTCAGATGCAGCAAATTTGGAGCTTATTTGGGATTCAAACAGGACGGTTTGACCTAGATGGCAAAGCCTCTTTGCCCAGCACCGAAATGACAGGCTTAAGCCTACCCGCGATGGAAGTAGCCCTGGCAGGTTTGAGAGCCCTTAAGGACTGGGCCACACTCGCTGAAGCGTTGCCCGATGGTAACTCAGCGATGCAAAGCACAATACCAGGAAAGCCACAATTCCGCCTTAGCTCCTTAGAGTCTCAGCTTTGGGACTTTGCCAACGGTTCAGTTTCTCTCAGTGCGATCGCCAAGCAGCTCAATCAACCCATTGCCAAAGTGCAACAAGCCGCTTTTCGGCTCATGCTAGCAGGCTTAGTAGAGGAGATTCCTCTGATCATGTCCAGTTCTAGCGTCAAAGAACCTCCCATACTCCCGGAGCCGATCGAGGAGTTTCCAGAGGAGTCTAAAAAGGTAGAAACTCCTGAGAAATCTAAAGTTAGCAACTCTTTTCTGCAAAATTTGGTTGGCTTTTTACGGAGCAAGAGCTAATGGAAATTTTACGAATCGTAATTACAGGTACAGTTGGAGCTGGAAAAACCACCTTCATTCGAACCATTAGCGAAATTGATGTAGTCGATACAGACCGTCGAGCGACAGACGAAGTAGCTGAGCAAAAACGCAACACCACAGTTGCCTTTGACTTTGGCCGTTTGACTTTTGCCCCTGGTCAAGCCATGCATTTGTATGGCACACCTGGGCAATCTCGGTTTGACTTTATGTGGGACATGCTCATTGAAAAGGCCCATGCCTACATTCTGTTACTGGATGCCAATCGACCCCAAGACTTTCGCTATGGTCGGCGAATTTTGGCATTTATGAATCAGCGAGTAAAAATCCCCATGATTATTGGGCTGACTCACATGGATTGCCCTGGGGCATGGGACCCAGAAAATGTTGCCTTGGCTTTGGGATTACTAGACCCAGCTTCTCGACCCCCCATTGTCACTGTCAATGCGACTGAAGAAGAGTCTGTGTTTGAAACTCTAATTGCCTTAATTGAGCAATTAATGGGAGCTACCACAGCGAAGTAAAAAAATAGAGTAGAAATTTGGTTCTGACGATATTTTTGATGATGACAAAAACTAAATTTATTCTCTGCTGATTTTTTGGTTTTTGCCTGTTATAAAATTTGCTTTCTTGTGAATAATAAGCAAAGAAGAAAACACAGGAATCTAACTAAAATTTATTCTTGTTTTGCTTGTTATAAAGCTGACTTTTTGTGAATACTAAGCAAAGAAGTAAGCGTAAAGAGTTTAATTGAGAGGCGAATTTAAGAGCTGAATACACACCTTCATTCAGTAGCTACTCTCAGTAAAGAAGATGGATTGAATAGAAACTAGCTAGATTTATTGCCTAGTTTCTAAGCTAACAACTCTTGATTTCTCCATCTCACTAAATATTCACAACATCCCTATCAAGGAACAAGCCATGATTGTTGTTTCAGCCCTACAAGATGTTCTCCAAAATTTCGTCAGCGGCACCCCCGATATTCAGGGCGCGGCTTTGGTTAGCCCTGATGGTCTAGCTTTAGCTTCTGCCCTGCCCGCAGGTTTTGACGAAGAAAGAACTTCTGCCATGTCGGCAGCCATGCTTTCTCTCGGTGAGCGGATTGGTCAGGAGTTAGCGCGGGGCACGATTGAGCGGATTTTTGTAGAAGGAGAAAAAGGCTACGGAGTCCTAGTTGGCTGTGGTGCCGACGCCGTACTCCTAGTCTTGGCTAGTTCTAGCGCCAAGCAAGGCTTGTTGAACTTAGAGATTAAGCGAGCGGTTGCCTCAATCACTCCTATGGTCAGCTAGAACCGCTGCTTGAATCAATTGCACCCAAGTATTTGTCAATTTTCATCCTCAGAGAAAAAAGGAATTACTAATGACTACGTTGCGCGAAGAACTCGGAGATTTCAGCAGTATCGTTTGCTTGAAATCTATCATTGTTGGCATGGAAGATGCTTTAGGTGAGAAAGCAACTGCTATCTCTTTGATTGCAGCGGGTCGAGCCCGTGGCAAAAAGCTGGCAGCAGAATTAGGCTTAGTTAACTCAGCCGCGTCTTTAGAAGATGCTGCCTCAAAAATGGCGTACGCCTTGGGAAAAAATGGCACTCGCTTGTTGGTGCTCGACAAGGTTGAGAGGACTGATAATGTCATCAAGGTTTATACAAAGGAAACTGTTTGCTCTGCGGGTGAACCCCAAGGTTCAGAGCGAAAGTGCACCTTCACCTTAGGTGCGGTTTGGGGCGCGCTAGAGGCAGTTTTGAGTAAGCGCCTACAAGGCAAGCACACTGGTTCTGTTCTGCGCGGTGACAGCCATGACATTTTTGAATTTACTGAATTAGGATAAGCCTCAAAGCAGAGAGGACTCTTGAATTAAGAATGAGCAGTGCCATGAATTAAGGTTCAATTGCTACGGCACTGCTCATTTTTTACATGCTACGTGTGTTTTAAACCTTCAGGGATGATCAGATGATGAGTAGGAGTGGGCAGGAAAGTATTCAAACTGCGGCTGAATTGTTGGAGCAATATAGCTCAGGTAGAAGGGACTTTTACAAAGCAGAGCTAAGCCAAGCAAGTTTGATTGAAGCTGTGCTCTGTGAAGCCGACCTTTCGGAATCTAATTTGACTGAATCAAACTTAATTTTAGCTAATCTCTCTCACGCTAATTTAACGGGTACAATTTTAGTCCGAGCCAACTTGAATGGGGCAGAACTAATTAATGCTAACCTCAGTCAATCTAATCAAGTTCGAGTTGGTTTGATTGGAGCAAACTTAAGTGGAGCAAACTTAAGTGGAGCAAACTTAAGTGGAGCAAACTTAAGTGGAGCAAACTTAAGTGGAGCAAACTTAAGTGGAGCAAACTTAAGTGGAGCAAACTTAAGTGGAGCAAACTTAAGTGGAGCAAACTTGAATGGGGCGGCTTTCCAGAAGGCGCTTTATAGCCTTGTGACGTCTTTTCCAGAAGATTTTAGCCTAGAGCATGCAGGAGCCTATCTTCTCAAGCCTGACATCTTCCTACAAGATGTAGATTTAAGCCAAGCTAACTTGGACTGGGTAGATATGAACTCAGCTTGTTTGGAGAAAGCTACTTTGGCGGAAGCTACGTTTCGGCAAGCAAATTTGAGCCAAGCTAATTTAAATGGGGCTAATCTGAATCGGGCTAATTTAACGGCAGCAAATCTCGGTCAGGCTAATTTAGCTGAAGCAGATTTAACCGCAGCCACTTTAAATGATGTTAATTTAGGACAGGCAAATCTGGCTCATGCGCTTCTCAACCAAGCTATTTTAGTGAATGCAAATTTAAGCGAAGCGAACCTAGAATCGGCTAATTTGATGGGCGCAAATTTAAGTGGAGCAGATTTGGGTAACGCTGAACTCTCTAACGTAAATCTGCAAGGTGCTATTTACGATCAAGGCAGTGATTTTGTTGCGGGAACTTGCTTTCCTAAAGGCTTCGATCCTGAGCAGGCGGGCGCTTTTCTACGAAGTTTCTAGTAAAAATCTTTATTGTTTAATATAAACCTAGGGTTGCGTATTTCTGATGTTGGCGCGGGCATTACGTCGTAACATCTCAGGCTTGATTCGTCGCAGAGCAGAGGCTGGAAAGCGACGATCGCAGTCTTCATCAGAAATTTCTGCCAGTTCGCTTAGTTTAGGTGCGACGTTCCAAGGATAAGGTTGGAATTCAGTAGCATCTGTAGCTTGAGCAAAGCGTTGATTCCAAGGGCAGACATCTTGGCAAATATCACAACCTGCGACCCACCCCTGCATTTTAGTCGCGATCGCTTCTGGGAGGGTTTCTGCTCGGTTCTCAATTGTATGGTAGGCGATGCAACGGTTGGCATCCACCACAAACGGTTGGGCGATCGCTCCGGTAGGGCAAGCTTCGATGCAACGGGTGCAGGTGCCGCAATGCTCGGTGTGTGGGCGATCGGGTTCTAAAGCTAAGTTGGTTAAGACTTCTCCCAGAAAAACCCAGGAACCGTACTCCCGCGTAATCACGTTGCTATTTTTAGCAATCCAACCTAAGCCTGCTTTTTGTGCCCATACTTTGTCTTGGACTGGGCCAGTGTCAGCGTAGTAACGAGCTTGAATACCTTCTTCCTGAGCTTGCAACCAGTTAGCAAAGGCTTTGAGCTTTTTGTGTAATACGCGATGGTAATCCCGTCCCCAACCATAACGAGAGATTTTGGCATATTCTTTGCCTTCCGGTCGCTGGTCAGCAGTGTAATAGTTGAGCGCCACACAGATGACTGATTGCACTTCTGGCATAATCAGCCGCACATTTTGGCGCTTGGAATTGTCCATCCAAGCCATGTCTGCTTGATAACCTGAGTGCAGCCAGGTCTGTAGTTTCTGCACTTCAGAACTGTCGGCATCGAGATCGGCTGCGGCAATTCCAACTTTCTGAAAGCCTAATTCCAAAGCTTTTTGCTTGATGCGATCGCGATCGATATTTGGGATTGCAGTCATTCGGATTAGTCAATGGAGACTACTGAGAGTGGAAGTTCTTGCTTTGAAGGGGCGTGAAATCCATCTGGGGGGGCAAGCCTTGGCTAGCTGCTTTTATTTAGTGTAGTTGCATCCTTTGGCGCTGAATTGTGTTTTTGTGATTCAGCTTGGGCAGGGATGTTTGCCTACCTCGCCTTGCTTTAAATCATTTTTTGAAAACTACTAAATCTAAGTGTTTGACTATGCCAGATGCCATTGTTTCGGATATTTCTACTTCTGATGTTCCTGCTCAAGTAGCGATTGCAATCGAAGGGATTACGGAGCCGACAATTCTACGATACTTTGAACTGCTCAATGCAGGTGATTTTGAGGCGACCAGCCAGTTGTTTGCTCCTGAAGGTGTAATGAACGCACCCTTTGAGTCACCGATCGCGGGACCAGAGGCGATCGCCGCTTACCTGAATCAAGAAGCTATAGGCATGACCCTGTTACCTAGACAAGGCGTCACAGAGGTGATCGACAATGATTGTACTCACGTGCAAGTGGCTGGTAAGGTCCAAACTCCCTGGTTCAGCGTCAATGTTTCGTGGCTGTTTAACTTAGATGCTCAACAAAAAATTCTTGCTGCCACGGTCAAACTCTTGGCTTCTCCTCAAGAACTCCTAAATCTTCGACGTTAAGGTTCAAAGTTTTTGAGTTGAATGAGCTAAGTGAGTTGCCCAATCTAATGGGAGTTTAATGGGGGTTGAGTTTATTGGCTTCGTCGGGCAAACTTGCTTCTAGCTTGAGGCAGTTGCGACCGTTCACCTGAAGTCGGTATTCCACTCGATCCATTAGTCGGTTTAGAATAAGCCAGCCATAGCCACTTTCCTGCTTATCCTCAGGGGTAGGCGGCAAATAAGTTGACAGATCAAAACCTTTACCGTGATCCCAAATTTCTAGAGCAATATCGCGATCTTTGAGTTCTAGGCGAATTAGGACAGGTAGGTTGGGTTGATTGCGGTGGGCATGGCGCACGACGTTGGAGTACGCTTCGACCAGCACTAAACGCAAGCGATTTGACTGTCGAGGCCAATCTACATGGTTCCCTAGTTCAACTTCCAAAGAGCCTAGCAGCCAGTTTTCAACAATGGTTAAAAATTTTAAGTCGCTGGGTACGTGAAGCTCAGTTCTCATGGACTACAGAACCTCCAGAGAGAGAATGGTTTGGTCATCTTCCTGAATGGGGTTATGCGCTTGAATGCGCTCCAGGAGTTTATTGAGGTTTAGGGGGGTTCGCTCTTGGGTGAGAAGCCGCCAGAGACCTGTTTGATTCAGCATTGAATTTGTCCGAGGGTGGGCGCTATCACCAATATCCTCTTCGCTAATCGTGGCTTCAGTAATACCGTCGCTGGTCAGCAAAAATACCTCCCCTGGACTTATAACCAGACTTCCTGCGGCTGCCTTCCAAACAGGTAGGATGCCCAACGGAACGCCCCGAGTTTTCAAATAGGTTGGCTCTGGTGGTAGTGTTTCGGGAGAATTGGCTGCCATGACAGCTTGGTGAGACCATACTAGCGGATAAATGTGCCCTGCATTGGCGTAGACTAACTGACCTGTTGTGGGAGTATAACGGGCCAAAACCATTGTAATGAAGCAGTTGTTGCTAACTAGGTCTTGCGATAGACCAGTGTTTAAGTTTTGCATCACAATGTTGGGTTCAGGCGGAGCTTCTTGAGCTAGTTCCCGCCTCAGTACTGAGATGGCACTAGCCATAAATAGAGCGGCAGGCACTCCTTTACCGGATACATCTCCGACGGTGAGCCAGATGTCACCTTGAGGGTGGACATAAACCTCAAAGAAGTCACCCCCTACTTGGCGGGCTGGGTAACAGCAGGCTTGAATCTTAGCTCCTTCAATGTCGGGCCAGCTTTGTCGCAGTAAGTTGGTTTGAATTTGGCGAGCCACTTCTAACTCAGCCCGCATCTGTTGAGTTTGTTCTTGAATGAGCTGGTAGAGTTTGGCTTGAGAGATGGCAAGAGCGGCTTGTTCGGCGACTCCTTCAATGAGCTGAATGTCTTCGGGAGGCCAAAGGGTGGCGTTACTGTCTTGGTAAAGTGCGAGGACCGCTAATAGTTCTTGTTGATAAGTGAGGGGAATGACTAGCTGGGCTTGTTCGGGAGTTGCACCACTTCGGGCTGTGAGCTGGGTTTGACGAGTGGTTAAAGCTTGGTGGATTAATGGGTCGGGCTGGGATTGACTATGGAGCAGACCACCACTCAAAAGTTCTGCCTGGGCTGGAGCTTGGTAGGAAAAAAATTCTGAGGTCAGGCGATCGCTCTCTACAGGACGGAGGATACAGTCAGTTGCCTCAAAATTGCTGCCGATGGTTTCAACGATGGTTTGCAGCATGTTGCGATAGTCGAGAGATTCTCGAATCGCGGTAGTCATGGCGTTGAACAAGGATTCGCGTCTAAGGGCTCGCTGCAACTCATTGGTTCTTTGCTTCAACACCTGATAGGTTTCGGCAGCTTGCTGAACTACTGTTTTTAGTTCATCTGGCATCCAGGGCTTGGTGATGTACTTAAATACCTTGCCTGTGTTGATTGCCTCTACTAAATCCTCGACGTCGGTATAACCCGTCAAGACAATCCGAATGGTATCTGGGAAGCGTTCGACAGTTTTGCTAAGGAACTCAGTTCCGTTCATCCCTGGCATACGCTGATCAGAGATGATGATTGCCATCTCTCCCTCTTGCTCTAGGGATTGAAGCGCATTGAGACCACTGCTCGCTTTAAACACTTCAAAATCACGACGAAACGTTCGATACAACAAATCCAAGTTGTCGGGCTCGTCGTCCACAACCATCAATTTGAGCTTGCCCCCATTGCCCTGGCTCATCTGGTACTCCACTTGACAGCTTAAATTTGATGCTTGTGGCTTGGTAGTCTGAGCAATGCTATTGGACTAAAAAACGACGAAGCAGACAGAACACAGAAGCGTTGAACCAGAGAGGTCATTGCGAAGTCACTTTATCGCTAAGCAGCCATTCGCTCGCTACAGGTAGTTTTAGCAAACTATGCGGCTCGATCGAGCCGCAAGTTTTGAGCAGTTCTAGCAACTTGGCCACACATCACATCCCATTCAAACGTACCCCGAATTAGCCAAACCCTAACAGGGAATGACGGGAATGACGAAATTTGAATGAGTGCAGCTGCGCTAAAACCATGCCAAAACAGAGTTGGCTTGGGTGAAAGACCATTAAAAACCCCACTTGTGTCCGTCTAGTGCAGCTTCAATCCAGAAATAGACTTCTTGCAAGTTGATTTTCTACCTTTAAGAAAGGACGAAACCTGTACCTAAACTGATATGCAAGGGGGTGTATCGGGGATTGGCAGAGCAGCGGACGGACGCCAGAGTGGGTAGAAACAGTGGGTAGAACTGTAGCTCTAGAAATAGGCAATCTTAGCTTCAAGCTACGAACCAGCCAATTCTACGGCTTTAGCCTACTAAAGCTTTAGCCCACTAAGCCAGAGCGGAGGGCCCGAACCGCAGCTTGAGTTCGGTCATCGGCGCACAGCTTATTCAGGATGTTGCGGACGTGGGTCTTGACGGTGCCAACTGTGATGTAGAGTTTTTCAGCGATCGCTGCATTGCTGCAACCTGCCACGATCAGCTCTAGAACCTCCAACTCACGCTCGGTTAGGGGATACGCCTCGATCATTTGGCTATACTCATCATCTGCAGCATTGATGGCAACGGTATGAATCTCACTGGGGACGCTGCTCGCCGTTTGAGAGGCGGGTTGGCGAGTTTGGTGTAGCACCACACGGGCGATCGCTGGGTCAATCCAGCTATTACCTTCGTTGGTGACTTTCAGCGCTTCTAGCAACCGATCCACATTTACATCTTTCATGCAGTAGGAATCGGCACCCGCTGCAAAAGCCGCTAAAACAGCGTCTTCATTGTCATTCATGGTCAAAATCATGACCTTAGTGACGTGAGAATCCGTTGGTTCAGCTTCAGCTACCATTTGCTTGAACCGTCGGGTTAGCTCAATGCCGTCCATGTCCGGCAAGCCAATATCTATAATTGCAACATCGGGCTTAGTAGTTTCTAGTAACTTTAATCCTTCAGTTCCGGTGGCAGCTTCACCAATAACTTTTACTGCGCCCCGTTGCTGTAGAGCGGTCCGAAGGCCCACCCGCGTTAAATCATGGTCTTCAATCAGGGCAACTTGAATTTCGTTCATAATCAGCTTTGCAATTCTTATAAATAAGAGGGTGAAAGTAAATTCTCACTCAAAAGTAACTAGCTCAAGCTTATCCGCCAAGAGTTGTAATAATCTATCTACCGATAGTAGGAACGAGCTGAACTATTCCGATAATAGATCTTGCCGCTTCAAATGTGTGGTTAAGCTTCATTGTGATCGCTGCCACAGACTGGAATTAGCATTACCCGATACGCCTCTGTTTTATCTAGTCCTAGTTTAGGATCTTGCTGGTTCAATTACTGCTTCAGCAGATTGATGGAGCATGAGTTGAGCTAATTACCTTCAGGAAATTGAGAGCAGATGAGGCTCAAACACATTTCAGCCATTGCCTTCCAGCCACTGCCTTGACCTCTCCACCGAGGATGCTGATTAGGCGAAAGCCTACAATTTGAACGTAGCGGGTTGTATTCTCAAGCAAGTGAATGCGTCCATTTTGTCGAAGCGATGGCCATCTTGAACAAACATTGAACCTCCAGTGAAATACCTTGGGAAACAGGCAGTTTGTTTAGCCTAAGCAATTTGTCTACAGTATTAGTAAAGGGCAAAGCATAGTAGAGACTGAACCAAAGCCAGCTAAAAGCGGACCACTGCTAGACAATTGTTTATGGAAGAGATTCTCAAAATCTTAGTGGTTGACGATGACGAGATAGACCGGATGGCAGTGCGTCAGGCACTCAAAGCCGCAGGTTTATCGCTGGAACTATTGGAGGTTGGCAGCTACAACTCAGCGCTCGCCCTCTTGCAGCAACAACCTTTTGACTGTGTCTTGCTCGATTATCAATTGCCTGATGGAGATGGCCTGACCCTGGTCAAAACTATACGAGAAGCAGGAATTCAGACGGCCTTAATTGTGCTGACCAGTCAGGGCGATGAGCAAATTGCGGTTGAACTGATGAAGGCAGGTGCTTCAGACTACCTCTCTAAAGGGAAACTGGCCCCAGAGAGCTTGTCTCGCAGCCTTCGTAATGCAATTCGCCTGTGTCGAGCAGAAATCCAGGCAGCAGCGGCCAACCAAAAATTGCGAGAAAGTGAAGCCCGCTTTCGGTCTCTGGTGCAAAACTCCTCTGACATTATTACCATTTTGGAAGCCGATGGCACGATCCGTTACGTCAGCCCCTCAATTGAGCGAATTCTAGGCTACCAACCCGAAACTTTAATGGGTCAATCAGGCTTTAAATACGTTCATCCTGCGGCGTCCGCCGAACTGCAAACAGCTTTTGGCAAGATTTTGCCCCAGCCTGGAATTGCCCCTCCCTTAGAATTTCGAGTCCAACACGCGGCAGGACATTGGGTTGATTTGGAAGTAGTGGTGAATAACCTGCTGCAAGATCCGGGGGTGGGGGCAGTGATTCTTAACTCTCGCGATATCACCGAGCGTAAGCAGCTAGAGCAAGCGTTACGAGCCAGCGAAGGGCGATTTAGACGCTTAGCTGAAGCCAATATGATTGGCGTGATCACGGCTACGCTCACGGGCCAGATCACCGATGCCAATGAAGCCTTTCTGGAGATGGTAGGCTACACGCGCGAAGACTTGCTAGCAGGTCGCTTAGGTTGGGCGCAAATAACCCCACCGGAATATGTCGCAATTGATGAGTGGGCGATCGCGCAGTTGCAGACTGTAGGGGTTTGCTCGCCTTGGGAAAAAAAGTACATCCGTCAAGATGGCAGTTGTGTCTCTGTAATAGTAGGGGCAGCTTTACTAGAGTCAGGGCAGGAGGCTATCTGCTTTGTCTTGGATATCACTCAGGCTAAGCAGGCTGAAATTGAGCGAGAACAACTGCTGCAACAATTGGAAACCGAGCGAGGCCGTTTGGAAGCTGTGCTCAGACAGATGCCCGCAGGTGTGATCATTGCTGAGGCTCCATCGGGCAAGTTAGTGCTGGGCAACGAGCAAGTCGAGCAAATTTGGCATCATGCGTTTTTGCCTTCTACCGAAATTGAGCAGTATCGAGAGTATTGTGGCTTTCATGCCGATGGGCGACCCTATCAACCGCAGGACTGGCCGTTAGCTCGCTCGATTAATCGTGGGGAAGTTGTTGCTGACGAAGAAGTTCGGATTTGGCGGGGGGACCAAACTTGGGGAGTCATGCGGGTCAGCTCTAGCCCGATTCGCGATCGCGATGGCAACATTGTGGCTGGTGTTGTCATCTTCTACGATGTCACCGAGCGTCAGCAAGCAGAAGCCAGATTGCGCCAGCAGTTTGAGCAATTACAGGCGATTTATCAGATTACAGATGCAGTGAGCCGAGCGGGGGTGATCGAAGAAATTTACGAAGCGGCTCTGAATGGATTTCAACAAGCCCTCGCAGCCGATCGCGCCTCTGTCCTAGTCGCTGACCCGGATGGCGTGATGCGCTTCAAGGCTTGGCGACAGTTATCGAACACCTATCGACAGGCGACCGAAGACCGTTCTCTTTGGTCTCTGAATGTTTGGTCCCTAGATGCCGAAAATCCTCAGCCAATCTGGATTTCTGATGTGGAGACGGAGCTGAACGAAGAACCCTTACGGTCGGTGATTTTGCAGGAAGGAATCCGCGCTTTAGGATTGATTCCGCTGATCGCTCAGGGACAGTTGTTGGGCAAATTCATGCTCTACTACGACACGCCCCATATCTTCACTGAAGATGAGATGCAACTCGCCCAAACCATCACCAACCACGTTGCTTTCGTCAAAGAACGCAAACGCAGAGAAGCTAAAATCATGCAGCTCAACCGTGACTTGCAGCGTCGGGTGGATGAATTGCAAACCTTGTTTGATGTGATTCCCATCGGCATCGGGATTGCAGACGAGCCTAGCTGTGAGCAGATTCGGGTGAATCCTTACTTTGCCAAGTTGCTCGCCATGCCGCTGGATGGTAAGGCTTCTTTAAAGGGAGCAATAGAAGCCAGATCAACTCACTTTAGAATCTTGCAGGATGGCAAAGAAGCCCCCACTCCTGAGTTGCCCTTACGTCATGCTGCTGCCACAGGTGCAGAAGTTTTAGAGACAGAAATTGACGTGATTCATCATAATGGTCACGTGATTAAGTTGTTGGAATATGCTGCCCCGCTGTTTGATGAGCAAGGGAAGGTTAGAGGTTGTGTGGGAGCCTTTCTCAACATTACGGAACGCAAGCAAGCCGAAGAGTCGCAACGGTTTTTAGCTGAGGCAGGTACCCTCCTAGCCGCTTCCTTGGACTATCAAACTACCTTAGAAAACTTAGCTCAATTGATGGTGCCCTCGCTGGCTGACTGGTGTGTGGTGGATGTAGTCGAAGAAGACCAAACCTTAAGGCGCGTAGCGATCGCTCATACTAACCCAGAGAAGTTGCTGTGGGCTGAGGAGTTAAATCGGCGCTATCCTCCTGATCCCAATGCCCCTAGAGGGACATCTAACGTAGTTCGTACTGGGCAGTCGGAGTTTTATCCAGAAATTGATGAAGCGTTGTTGAGGGCAATAGCCCAAGACTCAGAGCACTTAGAAATGCTGCGACAGGTTGGCTTTAGCTCGGCGATGTTGGTGCCCTTGGTTGCGCGGGGTCGTACCTTGGGAGTTATTTCCATCATCAGTGCTGAATCTGGTCGCCACTACACCCGATCCGATTTAGCGTTTGTGGAGGATCTGGCTCATCGGGCGGCGCTAGCGGCAGACAATGCTCGTTTGTATCGAGAAGCCCAAGAGGTGGGAGAAAATCTGCGGCAGGCAATTTTGATTTTGGGTGAGCAGCAACAGCAGTTGCGTACCTTGCAACGGTTAACAAATTTATTGAACCAACGATTAGCCGACTTGCCAGGACTGTTGCAGACGATGGTGCGCTCGGTGTGCGGAGCCATTCCAGGGGCAGAATTTGGTCTCATCGCTTTACGAAATACCCAACGAAATCTACTAGAACTGACGGCCAAAGTTGGCGTTGGTATGGAAAAACTGCACTTGGATGGCTCCTACATTCGGAACGGGTTTTTGGGGCAAGTGTTTTTGACGGGAGAATCCCTGCTGTTGCAAGGCGAGTCATTGCAAGAGTATGGCTCTGAGGAGATGCCTGCTTCGATCTATGCAGTGGCGATCGAATCAGCTCAGGCAGGGCGCTTGGGAGTGCTCGCGATCGGTAATTGGCAAGATTCTCAAGCCTTTGATGACGAGGATCAACGGCTGCTAGTGGCGTTTGGAGAGCAAGCGGCGATCGCAATCAATAATGCCCGCTTGATCAACGTGCTGGAGGAGCGAGAAGAGCGCTTAGCGGTGCAAAATGACATTTTGGCGCGCCAAAATACAGAACTGGAACGGCAACGTCAACAGATCCAACTGCAAAACCTCCAACTTCTAGAAGCGGCCCAGCTCAAGTCTCAGTTTCTAGCCACCATGTCCCATGAGTTGCGAACACCGATGAATGCGATTATTGGCTTCTCACAATTGTTACTACGCCAGCCTCAGAGCCGACTCAATCCGCAGCAGCGAGATATGGTGGAGCGAGTTTTGAACAACGGTAAGAACTTGTTGGCGCTGATTAACGATATTCTTGATCTCTCTAAAATTGAAGTGGGTCGCTTAGAGTTGAGACCAGAAGAAATTAACTTAGCGCATTTGGTCAAAGCGACCACTGAGGAGTTGCGATCGCTGGCTGAGCAAAAGAATTTGGATTTGTCCGTCAGCACTAACCTGGTAAACCCTGCTATCGTCAATGACACGATGCGGTTGCGCCAAGTTTTGGTTAACTTGTTGTCTAATGCAATTAAATTTACCGATTCAGGCCGTGTCAGGGTTGAGGCTTGGGAAGTTTCACCTAGCTGTGTCGCGATCGCGGTGCAAGACACCGGAATTGGTATTGCCCAATCAGATTTGCAACACATTTTTGAAGAGTTTCGCCAGGTAGATCAAACTACAACTCGTAAACATGGTGGTACAGGTTTAGGGCTGGCTATTACAGATTGGTTGGTGCAAATGATGGATGGCTCTATTACCGTTGAGAGTGCATTGGGCCAAGGCTCAACTTTTCGAGTGGAATTACCCCGTCACCTAGACTTACCCCGCTAAATCTCCTAACTTTTACGAGATACTACATGGCTATTTAAGTGTAATTGCACCGTGACTATCGTTCCTCGGTCAGTATCACTCTCTACAGAAATTTGCCCACCATGTAAGTCTAAGCATCTTTTAACCATAGTGAGTCCTAACCCTGTGCCAGGAATATTACCCACATTATCAGCCCGCTGAAACGGCTCAAAAAGATAATTTTTTGCTTCTGCCGGAATGCCAATTCCTGTATCTTTAACTTGAAAAATGACTGTGTTATCAGAACAAATCAGATCAAAATTAATATCATTACCTTCAGGCGAGTATTTAATTGCATTTGAAAGAAGATTAGTTAAGACATGCCTTAATAGTTTTTTGTCTAAACAAGCTTGATCACAACTACCCTGCTGGTTGAAAATAATTCGATGCTTTAGACCTGCATTAAACTGCATTTCTTCTACAACAATGCTGCAAAACTCCTCCAGGTCTAAGGGGGCTGGATCAAATCTGAGATTGCCTCCCTCGACTCGGCCAATGGCTAAAACATCGCTGAGTAATTGATCCATCGCTCGAATTGAGTTTTGAATCATATATAAGTACTCACGCCTTCGCTCTTCAGGAAGGTCATGTTTCTCTTGTTCAAGGAGCTGTGCCGCAGACAAGATAGAGGTCATGGGATTGCGAAATTCGTGCGCTGCCATCGACCAAAAACGAGACTTTAGTTCACTCAGTTCTCTCTCTTTTTCCAATGCCACCCGAATCGCTTCCTCGGACAAACGTCTCCGTAAAGCAACTTCAATCGCAACGTGTAAGTCTCTAGCATCAAACGGTTTCAGAATATAACCAAATGGCTCTGTGGCTTTGGCTCGCTGCAAAGTTGCCTCGTCTGCATAAGCAGTGAGATAAATTACAGGAATATCAAAATCAGCCCGAATTTGTTCTGCGGTTTCGATGCCATCTATCTCACCTTTGAGTTGAATATCCATCAACACCAAATCGGGTCGGATCTCTGCCGTTTTTTTAATAGCTTCTTCGCCAGAAGCAACCGTCACGGGCACCACATAACCTAACTTTTTCAGCCTTTTCTCAATATCTCTGGCAACAATTCTTTCATCTTCAACTACTAAAATTTTTTCATTGGCCATTTTTTTCGATCCTTCCAATATTGCCTATTTCTGAAAATGTAATAATAAAAGCGGTGCCATTGCTTTGGTTAAGCTCAATCGTGCCATCTAGCTGTTCTGTGAAAATGCAAACCAACTCTAAACCCAATGATTCGGTATTGCGAAAGTCAATATTTTCTGGAAAGCCAATGCCGTTATCTCGAACCGTTAAAGTAAATTGATTCTCCTCAGTTGAGGTAATACTAATCCGAATTTCATTTTCTTGATTTGAGCCTGGGAAAGCATGTTTTAGGGAGTTTGAAACTAATTCATTAATAATTAAGCCGCAAGGAATTGCCGTATCGATGTTTAACCAAACTCCTACAGCATTTGTGGTTAAGGTGACACTTGAGGCAAAAGCAACATAGGAACGAATTAAATTATCTGTTAGATCATGAATGTATTCATCGAAATTTATTTTTAATAAGTTGCTGGACTGGTAGAGCTTTTCGTGGATGAGCGCCATCGAGCGAATGCGGTTTTGGCTATCGTTAAACAAAGCCAGGATTTTGTCATCTTTTACATAGTCAGATTGCAGTCTCAAGACGCTAGAGATAACTTGCAAGTTATTTTTGACTCGATGGTGAATTTCCTTCAGTAGCACCTCTTTTTCTTTTAAGGATAGTTTTAGCTGCTCCTCTGCTCGCTTGCGCTCAGCCAGTTCATTCTGGACTTGGTGATAAAGCTCAGATTGTTGAATGGCGATCGCCATATGGGTTGCTAGTTGCTTAAGTAACTCAACTTCAAACTGTCGCCAGCGCCGGGGGCCAACGCAATGATAGGCACACAACAACCCCCACAGATGCTCGCCTTGCAGGATCGGTACTACGAGGCTAGCGCGAATGTCATACAGAACTAAAATATCGATATGGCATTGAGTTAAACCCGCTGTGTAGATGTCTTCTGTGACTTGAATTCGGCCTCTTTTGTAGGCTTGGGCGTAATTTTGACCAAAGCAGGTATCTTGAATGCTGCTGTTGACGGCAGGTCTCCAACCTTCTGCCACCGATTCGACGACGACTGTGCCGCTGTAGTCTGGATTGAAGCGGTACATAATCACTCGATCCGTCTGCAAAAAGCGTCGGACTTCATTAACGGCAGTCTGAAGAATTTCATTTAAGTTAAGAGACTCCCGAATATGCAGCGCCATTGCCGTCAGGATTTGGCTGCACTGTAACTGTTCTAGTAACTCTGCTGGATTTTCTAAAAGCTGTGTTTCTAGGTCAGTATGACAATTTTGGGTTCGTTGGTTTTTTTCGACTTCAAAGTGCTCAATCGACTGCTGGAGTTGTTCTACAGCGCTGTGTATTTCGTCGAGATCTAAGCTGTATAAGAAGCTGGTGGGAGAAACGACGCTTAACAATCCCCCAGTGTTACCGGATACACCCAGTCGTTGCACTCGCTGTTGTTGCATTTCCCAATAAGCTACCAATACAGACTCTGAGACAGGAAAGCAGGGTAGGGATGTGCTCATGACCGCCTGGGCTGGTATCTGTAATAAATCTAGTTCTAGCGCCCAAAGCTGGATAATATGCCGTTCTAGAATGATGCCTACGGGTGCCTCTATGCCAGAAGTAGAGTCAGAATTAGGGCCAGGATGAGGAGTTGCTGCTGTCAACACTACATAATCAACTCGCTGCTCACCCATGAGCTGGGCTAAATCTAGCAATGTCGTGGTCACGGGGGCTTGAACGACCGGAGGTGCTGCCAACTCTCCTAGCGGCTTGGATTTCAGCAATTCATCTAGCTGTAATACATTGCGGATACTGGCAGGTGTCACGATTCCTACCAGTTCGCCTTGTGGGTCTACGACGGGCAGATGCTGAATTTGATGTTGTCTTAGGAGTGCTAGGGCAGTAAAAACATCTTGATGCTCAGTCTGAGTCAGGGCGATCGCAGGCTGCTGCATCACCTCAGAAACTTTGACCTCTGCTAAGTTGCGATTGGAGGCGATCGCCTGGATAGCCTCTCGCTCAGCAAACACGCCGAGTAACTGTGAACCCTCGATCACCAGAATGGCACTGGCGCGGGCTTCGCCCATTAAAACGGTGTTGCGCGATAGTTCCAATGCTGGCAGTACGCAGCTACTCTGGGCTTTACTCATCATGGCGATCGCCTCTACCACTGAGGTTTCAGGAGGCACGGTTAAAGGACGCCGATCGATCGCAGCCTCTAGAGTGAGCGGAAAGGTTGACGGATCTTGTGCTTGCATAGTTAAGCAGTAGGTGATTGCAGGCTAGCTATCGAGGGCTGTCGTCACGACCCGTTATTTTTGTGGTGAGGGGGTAGAGGTTTTCCTTACAGTACCTTGTCTGAAAAACTCGCTCAATGACCTTTTTAGAGAGAAAATCGCTCAGGCTGGATCGTCCTAATTGATGAGTTAGTCTGCTTGCCGCTCGGCCAATCGCAACTTGGCTGAGCGCGATCGCGGATTAGCCTCAAGTTCGTCTGGTTGGGGTAATATCGGCTTTTTGGTGAGTATTTTGAGCAACGGTGAATCTCTTAGCCTGTGTTTCACCAGTCGATCTTCTAAGCTATGAAAACTGATCACTCCAATTCTGCCACCTAGTTTTAACCAACTCGGTGCAGTGTCAAGGAACGTTTCTAAAACCTTCAGTTCTTGGTTCACCACGATCCGCAAGGCTTGAAACACTCTGGTTGCGGGGTGAATGCGGCCATAACGGTATGAACGAGGGACACAACGCGCGATCGCTTCTGCCAACTCTGTCGTGGTTTGGAAAGGGCGTTTCTCCACAATATTGCGGGCAATCCGGCGCGATAGCCGTTCTTCGCCATAGTTATAGAAGATATTTGCCAGTTCCACTTCATCCCAGAAGTTAATCACCTCTGCGGCGGTGAGGTCTTGGCGTTGATCCATCCGCATATCGAGGCTGGCTTCGTGACGAAAGCTGAACCCCCGGTCGGGAATATCAAACTGGGCTGAACTCACGCCTAAATCGGCAATGATGCCATCGAATCTTAGGTTCCCGGGGGCGTAAGTGGCGAAGTTGCGGTGGCCGAACTGGACGCGATCGCCAAACTCAGCCAAATTTGCTTGGGCGGCGGCGATCGCTTGTTCATCTTGATCCAAGGCTGTGACTCGGACATCCGGTGCGGCTTCTAAAATTAAACGGCTGTGCCCACCGCCACCCACCGTTACATCTAAATACTGGCCGCCCGCTCGGACTTCCAAGCCTGCAATCAGTTCTCGGCTCAGCACTGAGACATGCACAAAGGCTGGAGTGTCCGAGTTGAGCCGTTCTTGGGAGTCCGTCGTCATGCCGATTCCTTACCGTCGATAGATCGCTGTGGGTGCTACTTGGCGTAGTTTCTTTTCTCTGTTTTTGGTGTGTTTGCTTAACAGCAGGATGTAAGTCTGCTCAGGAAATTCCATGTCATTGGCAATCTGATCAATGAGTTTTTGATCAGCCTGATCGCTGTTGGTCTCCCAAAAGCCCTGCTGGCGCTTCACCGCTAATACATAAAAAGCTTGTTCGGGAAAGTAATGCATCACTTTCCGCACCAAGTATGCCTCTTTCAATTGATCATACCGAGCTAACTGCGTTACCAGAGATTGAATTGTCTCCGCTGAGAAATCATGGGCTTGGAATTCGTCGCTGGCTTGTACGGAAGAACGCTCTTGGCGGGCCAGCATTAGGGTCTCGTAGTGCTGTTCCGCCCGTTTCTGATAAATCTGAATCTGCTCTGTTTGCCCTTGTCGGGACAAAAAATTCAGAATCAGTTCGTATCCTGCTGAAGCCCAGTCGAACCGAACCGCGATCGCCTTTTCGATATGCTCAATGCCCGCTGTTTCTTGCTGTTCCAGTAACACTTGTCCCAGAGTGTAATGAGCTGCGGCATGCTCAGCGTCCATTGTCAGCACTGCTTGTAACAGAGGAATTGCGGCGGCTGAGTCCCGGACTTCTAAAGTTAATCTGGCTCGCTCCCAAGCCTCTTCTAGGGTTAAGGGCTGACTTTGGACTTGGGTTTCTAGCCCTTGCAATTGTTTTTGTGCTTCTTGAAGATGGGCATATCGTTGCCGCCATGGAGTCGCCATTTGTTCTTGCCATTGGCGATCGAAGTGAGCTGTGAGTTGAGTTAAAGCTGACCCCAATAATGCTCTGGCAGCACTGACCGATACAGGTTGGGGTAGCACCGGGGGTTGATTCGGTGAAAGCGAGACCCCTAAGGCCGAAAGGCGATCGCTGAGACAAGGATGGGTGTCGGCATAATCGGTTTTGCGGGCTAAGGCATGGTTGAGCCATTGCGTAGCAGTTTCAGGTTCCGCAGGTTGGCGCAAGGCTGTGGCTAAGTTGGTGAATGCGGTAGTGGGTGGCTCAATTTGGTGCTCTACCTGTTGATAAAGCTTAGGCCAGTAAGCATTTTCTAAAAATCGAGCTTGAAGATTGACGTTAATTAAGGCAGCTACCGTATGATTGGCTCCTGCTAACTCTGCTGCACAGCGATCGGCTTCGTATTCATCATTCCGAGCCAGCACAAACGAGTAGGCGCTAAAGAACGGCGCATACCAATTGAAAAACCGCTCAAATAGGAACCAAGACCCTTGTTGTTCGTTGTGCTGTAGTCGTTCAAAGAGTTGATCGTAAGTTTTGCGAACGCGGTAGATCCAGCCCGCAAATCGACTGTGATTTCCAGACAGGTGGCCTAGTTCGTGAGCCAACACGGCCCGAAATTGCTCCAGGGATAGAGCTTGAAGCAGGGGCAGACCTAACAGTAAGTAATTTTGTTGCCAACCCAACATGCCGAGGCGGGGAACTTGCACGACAGCAGCGTTAAATTCTTCCGTCACCAACACATGATGAAAGCGGGGGGCTTGTAGTTTTGTGGTGAGTTCGTCTAGCAGCTTAAACAGCTGGGGAGCTTGCTCTCGCGACAAGGGTAGACCTGTGGGAGGTGGGAACGTCACCCAGAGCGATCGCAGCGCAATTACAGCGGGAATTAAAACCAAAAGTGCCAGCTTGATCATGCCAGTGTTGATGCGGCGGCTGAAAATCATCAACCCCGCGATCGCGGCAAAAACAGCCAACAGCCCAGCAATCACGGCAAAGATATAGATATATCCCAGAACTGCCAGTAAACCGACCCGTACTTTATATGAGGCAGGCTGCTGCCGCGCAAATTTTTCTAAACGCTGAACTAATGTCTCAAACCGTTCCTGTGTCCAAGCCATAGCACCTACCCTGCATCAGCAACTCAAGACTGTAATTGGAAGTTTTCATCAGGTTTCCCAGCCAACTCTTCAATTTAAGTAGGCGGATTTACTGAATTTCTGGTGCGTTGATACTGCTGGATGGGGCTGCGATCGCCTGGACTATCAATTTTTGTCAATGGCTGCGGTTCGCAAAATCAATCTAGTGCTGGCTCAGGTACAGCCACCTTTGGGAGCCGCGACTCCCTATAATTAATTAAGAAAATGCAATAAATTTAGTGCATACCAGACCGTGCCCATCCGCCGCCCTTAGTGATGAGTTCTGGCTACGATTCCGAGCTGAATCGTTTCAACTTGCCACTAACCACTGACCACTGATAGGTGCGGTTGCCGAAACGACGTAAAGGGGAGATTGCTCACCGATGGCAAAAATTGAAACCCGCACAGAACCCATGGTTTTGAACATGGGGCCTCACCATCCATCCATGCATGGTGTGTTGAGGTTGGTTGTGACCCTGGACGGGGAAGACGTGGTGGACTGCGAGCCAGTAATTGGCTACTTGCACCGTGGCATGGAAAAAATTGCTGAGAATCGCACCAACATCATGTATGTTCCTTACGTGAGCCGTTGGGATTATGCAGCGGGGATGTTTAACGAAGCAGTGACGGTGAATGCACCCGAAAAGCTGGCAGATATTCCTGTGCCCAAGCGAGCCAGCTACATCCGCGTGATCATGCTGGAGCTAAACCGCATTGCCAATCACTTGCTGTGGCTTGGCCCATTCCTGGCTGATGTGGGTGCACAAACTCCCTTCTTCTACATCTTCCGCGAACGGGAACTAATCTATGACTTGTGGGAAGCTGCAACTGGCTACCGCATGGTCAATAACAACTACTTCCGCATTGGCGGAGTGGCCGCTGACTTGCCCTACGGTTGGGTAGATAAGTGCGAAGACTTCTGCGATTACTTCCTGCCCAAAGTGGATGAGTACGAGCGTCTAATCACTGACAACCCCATTTTCCGCCGTCGGGTGGAAGGGCTAGGCACCATTAGCCGCCAGGAAGCGATTAACTGGGGTCTTTCTGGCCCAATGCTCCGCGCTTCTGGTGTGAAGTGGGATTTGCGTAAAGTAGACCATTACGAGTGCTACGACGACTTTGACTGGGACGTGCAGTGGGAAACCGCAGGTGATTGCTTTGCGCGTTACATCGTGCGGATTCGGGAGATGCGCGAATCGGTCAAGATTATCCGTCAAGCGATCGCAGGATTACCAGGTGGCCCTTACGAGAACCTAGAAGCCAAGCGGATGTCTGCGGGTCCCAAATCTGAGTGGAATGAGTTTGACTACCAATTTATCGGTAAGAAAATTGCTCCCACCTTTAAGATCCCCTCTGGCGAACACTACGTCCGAGTAGAAAGCGGTAAAGGAGAACTTGGCATCTACATCGTCGGGGATGATACTGTCTTCCCTTGGCGCTGGAAGATCCGGGCCGCTGACTTCAACAACCTGCAAATCTTGCCCCACATCGTCCGTGGTGTAAAGGTTGCGGATATTGTGGCAATTCTCGGTAGCATCGACATCATTATGGGTTCAGTCGATCGCTAACTCTCCAGCTATTCATTAGTTTCTACGCTGTAATCCAGCGATCGCATGGGGTGGGTGAAAAACCTGCTCCATTTTTTTGTGCTTTTCTTGCGGCTAGTTCAAGTCAGAGTCCAGTAATATTCCATAGGTTTACCTAGCTGGATGAGGCGATCGCTAATTCATCAGGCTCATTGGATCAAAAAATGTTGGTGTTCCTATGATGGCTTTCAGAGGGAGTTTTTTAGCTTAGCCCCAGAAACTCCCCCAATCCCAGGAAAACGACATTTTCATAGCAGAGGCAGTAATGAATTCGATTGGACATCGTTTAGAGCAGTACACAATCAAGCGCCCTCAAGAAGTTTTGATCGTACAGGCTGAGATTGAGGGAGAACCAGACGAAATCACGATTTTTAAGGGCTTCTCCAGCTCTCTCGTGCGCCCTACCGCGTTTGATCCCGAAGTGCCGATGTTGCCCCAGGGAGCCAAAGTGATTGCGATCGATCGCCTGAAAAGCCCCTACACTCCGCAATCTCCGGTTTACTTGGAGCAAGGGCTGACTTGGGATCAGATGCAGATTTTGCTAGACCAGGTAGGCGTTTGAACTGCTGTTTTCCGTTTGACTAAAAAGTATTTTTCTCCGGAAACGCACTGGGCAGCGCGTTACTTAAACTTATAAACCGGATACTTTAAAAATCCTGCAAATTCATAGCTGGACTGTGCACTTTATGCTCTTAGGCAGTAGAGCAGCCTATAAGGGAAAGTGCTATTCTCCACTGTGAGTGTGTTGTGAGTGGAGTGCTTAAATTTATGGTCACATCCCCTGCCCGGACGCAACGTCCTAGCTTAGCTTCGATTTCGATTTCAACTGTACAGTCTGCCCCTTCTAAGCCGCCAATTTCAGAACAATCGCTGCACCTGAACTTACCAGCCACTCCTCTGTTTGGTACTGATGGGATTCGTGGCCATGCAGGTGATTTGTTGAGTGCCCCTCTAGCGCTACAAGTGGGGTTTTGGGCGGGTCGTGTATTGCAATCTCAGACGACTACATCAGGCCCAATCATCTTGGGTCAAGATTCCAGAAATTCCAGTGATATGTTAGCTATGGCGCTCTCTGCTGGCTTAACCGCTGCTGGTTTAGAAGTTTGGAATTTAGGGCTATGCCCCACTCCCAGCGTTGCCTATCTTGCCCAAACGACAGGGGCTCTGGGTGGTGTCATGATCTCAGCCAGCCATAATCCCCCGGAAGATAACGGCATCAAGTTTTTTGGTGCCAATGGAGCCAAGCTGTCCCTAGCCGTCCAAGCTCAAATTGAAGCAGCGATCCGGGGCAATGTGGCAGATGTGAAGCCGCAAATTCAGGGTGGCGATCGCTGGGGTCATCATTACCATCGGCCTGAATTGTTGAGCGAGTATGTGGAGTCGCTGCACAAGCCGCTGCTTCCGACAATGAATTTGCAAGGCATGCGGATTGTCTTAGATCTCGCCTGGGGGGCAGCAGCTAACTTAGCTCCCACCGTGTTTACGGCAATGGGTGCCGAAGTGATTTGCCTGCATGATCAACCCGACGGCGATCGCATTAATGTCAACTGTGGCTCTACGCATCTCGACCCTCTACGACTTGCCGTGAAGCAACATAATGCTGATATCGGCTTTGCCTTCGACGGAGATGCCGACCGAGTGCTGGCAGTAGATGCTCAAGGCCGCATCGTAGATGGTGACTATATTTTGTATTTCTGGGGCCAAACCTTACGTCAAGCGCAAGCATTACCCGGCGATACGATCGTTTCAACGGTGATGGCAAACCTGGGCTTTGAGAGAGCCTGGGAAAAACAAGGGGGTAAACTGCTACGCACTGCGGTGGGTGATCAATATGTCCACGCCGAAATGCTGCGCCAAGGTGCCATGTTAGGCGGTGAGCAATCAGGCCACATTCTCTGTCGGCACTATAGTGTCAGCGGTGATGGGTTACTGACTGCCTTGCACCTCGCAGCTTTAGTCCGGCGAGCAGGCACTTCCTTGACCGACCTAGTGGATCAAAGCTTCCAAACTTATCCTCAGTTGTTAAAGAATGTGAGAGTTGAAGACCGCGATCGCCGTTTGAACTGGCAAAACTGCGATGGTTTACAAAGCGCGATCGCTCAAGCTGAGACCCAGATGGGAAACCAAGGCCGAATTTTAGTTCGAGCTTCTGGAACTGAACCTGTGATTCGAGTCATGGTAGAAGCGGCTAGTGCTGAATTGGCAACCTACTGGGCAGACAATTTGGTTTTAGCGGTACAAGAACATTTGCAGTAGAAAGGCTCAGTGCATAGCTTTCCGGAAGCACTGGTCGCTAACTACTTGATGGTTTATCTAAAATGAGGGTTGTTGGAGGCAGCGAAGGCTACTACAGCAGCCCTCTATTCTTTAAGCAGTCCTCTATTCTTTGAGCGACTAACTCTAGACTTGATAAAATATTCTTTACATGTAGATATTACATCGATGTTAAGTTCTTCTGAGGTTAGTCAGCCAGGTTCTTTAAAGCCTTCTTAAAGCCAAGCAAAACAGTCGCCGAATCGGAATCCCAGATGCCACAATTATTAGGCTCCTATCTCTGCTACTGATCCTGATAACCTAGCTGTTTCTCAACTCTATTTGGTGTTCACTTAGAAAAAATCCACGAAATTAGTACAACACTCCAAATTGTTCCTGAAACTGCCGCTAGTTTCTCCTGATGGAAGGTGCCCTATTGGTTGACCATAATTGGTTATGGCTCCAAGTCGAGATTAAGGACAGGATCAGCCTCATAGTTTTGCTATGCCCAAATCAAAACTGAAGTCAAAGCAAAAAGCTCTCAATGACGAAGCCCCACCGCTAACGATGAAGGAGCGGTTGGCTCAGAAGCGAAAAGCAGCTCAAGCTCGCAAAGAACTGGTTAATTACACTATTTTCGCTTTGTTAATCTGTGCAGTTGCGGGCCTGTGCGTCGGCATTATTAATGGAGATCCAAAGCCCGGTATTGGCGTGACCGCCGGGATGCTCTGTCTCAGCCTTTCACTCAAATATCCCCGTGAGGCAATGTGGGGGCTCCTCATCTACCTACCTTTCGGTGGGACTGTTACATACGCAATTGGTAATAGCCCACTGCTCCAACTAGCCAAGGATGCTTTCTTTATTCCGGCACTGATTGGCACAATTCAGTACTGTCGGCGCGAACGGCTCCCTTTCCTGATTCCCAAACAGCTCATGCCACCTTTAGGCATCTTGTTTGCCTATTGCCTATTAGTCCTGATTTTTGTCAACGGTTCTCAACAAATGGCGGCTGCTGGAGCCGAGAAGCCGTTCGCAATGGGAATCTTGGGCCTTAAAGTCTTGATTGGCTATGTTCCTTTAATTGTCTGTGCCTACTACTTAATTCGCGACAAAAAAGACCTCCATTTCCTTATCCGTCTGCATGTTGTGCTGATTTTGGCATGCTGTGGTCTGGCTTTCATGCAATACACTTTCCTAAAAACAGGTCGCTGTGCAGGAACTGTAGCGACAGGGGAGGACCTGTTTAAAGCTTCGCTTGCTTCTCGATGTTTAGTAGGCGGCTCTCTTCTTTACAGTCCAGAACATGGACAAATTCGCTTGCCAGGAACCTTTGTCGCTCCCTGGCAGTGGGGTTGGTTTCTGATTTCTAGTGGTTTTATCAGTTTTGCTGCTGCTTTTAGCGATCCCTCATTTTTGTGGCGCAACGCTGGTTTGTCTGCAATGGCTGCTACCTTTATTTTGTCTACTCTTTCAGGGCAAAGAATTGCCTTGGCACTCGTGCCAGTTACTACGGTGATCCTGCTGGTTTTAACGGGACAAGTGGCGAACCTCAAACGTTTTATTCCTGTAGGAATTGGGTTGGGCTTGCTTCTGAGTATTGCCATGGCTGCCAATCCAGAAGTGGTGCAAGAGCGGATCGAAAGTTTTCAAAGCCGCTGGGATGCTTCACCACCTCAGGCATTCATCATGAATCAGTTTGAGTTCGTGGCGAGTCGAGCAGGCTTCTTAGGCAAGGGACTAGGGAGGGCGACTAATGCGGCTCGTGCTCTAGGCGATGCGGAGCTAATTGAGACGTACTACCCAAAGGTGATGTATGAAATCGGGCCATTAGGAGTGCTGGCTTTCTTGGTGCTGGTGACAACTTTGACCGTAGTTACCTTTAAGGCTTATCGCTCCGTACGCGATCGCAGCTTACGAAGTTATGGCGCGAGTTTTTGGGTGTTTGTCTTATTTATTAGCTATAACACCTACTATTACCCTCTAGATGTTGATCCAGTGGCTGTTTACTACTGGTTTTTTGCAGGTGTGATTTTGAAGTTGCCAGAGTTAGATCGCCAAGAAAAGTTACTCAAAGAAGCCTCTGAGGAACTAGCTGGAAAGCAAAAGGGTAAGCGATGGAAAAAGACCAAAGTATCAACCACGTCGTAAGCGCAGAAGAGAGAACAACGTTTTGTGTACTCTCACGTTTGTGGCCCTCTGACAGAGATAGAGCCTTCAGGAATAACCTAAAAACCTACCGAGTACTAAAGCCTAGATGACCTATTCAACTGAAACCGCGATAAAAAATTCAGATGTGATGGCTTGGCCTGCGATTTCGGTGATTATTCCCACCTACTGTCGTGAGGAGGCTTTGCGAGACACACTAGTTGATGTGATGGCACAAGACTACCCTAACTTTGAAGTGTTGGTAGTAGACCAAACTCGCACTCATGAGCCTGCGACTGAAGCCTACTTGGAGCAATTGGCAACAGCAGGCAAGATTCAGTGGTTCCGGGTGGATTGGGCGAGTCTGCCAGGGGCACGAAACTACGCTGTGCGGCGCTCCACAGGTGACATTATTTTGTTCATTGATGATGATGTGCAGCTTACGCCTGGTTTTCTAGCAACGCATGCCCGAAATTACGTGGAGCAACCAGATGTGGGGGCTGTAGCTGGTCGCGTCTTCGATCGCATGAAGCTGACTGAATCGAAGAAAAGCCGCGTCATTGAGTACTTGGCCCCTGAAGCGATGGACCCAGGGGTTGCTTGGTACCACATTGATTTGGTCCACACGATTAAGCCTCAGCAAGTTCTAACGGCTAGGGGCTGTAATATGTCCTTTCGTCGGGAGTTGTTTGAGCGGCATGGCCTGCACTTTGATGAGCGCTTTCGGGGCAGTGCGGTCCGGGAAGAGTCTGACTTTTGTTTGCATATTCGACAGACGGGTTACCGCATTTGGTACGACCCAGAAGCTCACCTGGTGCATTTAGGGGAAGAAACCGGAGGTTGTCATGATATCAGCACGCGATCGCTGCAATATCAGCTCACCTTCTACCACAACCACTTTTTGCTAGGGCTAAAAAACCTCACACCTATGCAATCGTTGCGCTTATTTGCCCGCCTATTCGATTGCCACGTTCTAGGTCGGCCACCTTGTCACAAGAGTGGTTCTCCCTTAAAGATTTTGAGTCGCGCTGGATTCTATTTCTTAGGTTTTCTCAGTGCTGTTTGGACTTTGATTCAAGCTATTTGGAATGATGGTCAAACCTATACACGCTTGGATCAGGACGCTAGAGTGACACAGGCTCCCATTGCTACCCAATCGTTAGATGAACCAGCGACAGCCGTTAGCTCTCTGGAGTCTTAGCAGTTTTGGTTTCAGACTAAAAGGTAAAGGTAGGGTTCAACGAGTAAATTCTAAACAGCCATGAGAATTTTAGTAGCTAGCCATACCTATATCGTTGATCTCAATTGTGAGAAGTTGCGATCGCTGGCCCGCTTGGAGCCAGATATTGAAGTGACGATTGTAGTGCCTCAACGTTGGCGACCTGGAGGCGTGCAAAATACCATTATCGAAACTCAGCCTCGCCAGGAGGGTTCGTTTCGGATTGTCCCAGTTTCTAATTTGAGCCAGAACAATCAAGGGTTGCTGTGCTTTGGGCAAGATCTGATTACGTTGCTCCGCCAGTTTCGACCTCAGATCATTCAAGTAGAGCAGGGATCAAAGGCGATCGGTTATAGCCAACTGATTACGCTCAATCGTTTGCTAGGCTTAAAAGCTAAAAATTTGTTTTTTACTTGGTGGAATCTACCTTACACCTTGAAGTTTCCTATTTCCGCCATTGAAGCTTATAACTTGCGCCATACCGATGGGTTGGTGGCTGGAAATCAGGATGGTGTGGAAATTTTGCAGCAGCATGGATATCAAGGGCCTGCTCGTGTGATGCCGCAATTGGGAGTGGATGAAACTTTATTTCGACCGCAACCTCAGCCAGAATTGGCGGCTCAGCTTGGTATTCAGCCGTCTGAGTTTGTGGTGGGTTTTGTGGGTCGCTTTGTGGAAGAAAAAGGCTTGTTAACTCTGGGGAAAGCCTTGGCAGGATTGCGCGATCGCCCCTGGAAATGGCTACTTTTGGGTCGAGGGCCACTAAAAGATGCTCTCTTTAACTGGGCGCAGCAAGAAGGCTTAGCAGATCGGTTGATTTGGGTGGAGAGCGTCCCGCACGATCAGGTGCAGCGGTACATCAATTTAATGAATACTCTGGTACTACCCTCGGAAACTACCTATCAGTTCAAAACCCTAACCTCAGTGGGCTGGAAAGAGCAATTTGGCCATGTGCTGATTGAAGCGATGGCTTGCCAGGTTCCGGTGATTGGTTCGGATTCGGGGGAAATTCCTTATGTGATTGGAGATACAGGCTTAGTCTTTCCAGAAGGAAATGCTGAAGCGTTGCAAGATTGCTTACGGCAATTAATCGAGCAACCGGAGTTGGCAACCAACTTGGCGAAGCGAGGGTATGAACGAGTCCTTAATCAGTACACCAACCAAGCTTTGGCTAGCCAGTTATTAAGCTTTTACAAGGAGTTGCTTGCCGCGTGAACCAGCCTCTGCGGGTTTTGCAAATTGTGCCCTCCATTTCGCTAGTGTACGGAGGGCCAAGCCAGATGGTGTTGGGGTTATCCGGTGCCCTAGCAGCTCAGGGTGTAGAGGTGACGATCCTCACTACAGATTCTAACGGGGATGCAGGCCAAGCTCCGTTAGAGGTGCCCCTCGATCGCCCTGTAGAACAAGATGGCTATCAAATCCACTACTTTCGCTGCTCACCTTTCCGCCGCTACAAATTCTCTTTGGCCTTGCTGCAATGGCTGGCTAAACAGGCTCACTCCTTCGACTTGGCCCATATTCATGCCTTGTTTTCTCCGGTGAGTACAGCAGCAGCTACGATCGCGCGATCGCAAAAGTTGCCCTATCTGTTGCGTCCGTTGGGAACTCTTGATCCCGCCGATCTACGCAAGAAAAAACAGCTAAAACAAATTTATGCAGCGTTGCTAGAGCGGCCGAATCTGGCTGGGGCCGCAGCAATTCACTTCACCAGTGACCAAGAAGCCAAAATTTCCGAGCGTTTTGGGCTGACCACTAAAGATTTAGTCATGCCATTGGGTGTGAGCTTGCCGGAGTTGTCTGCTCATCCCGAAGCAATTCGCGCTCAGTTAGGCATTCCCAGCGATCGCCCCCTGGTTCTGTTTATGTCCCGAATTGACCCTAAGAAGGGATTAGATTTGCTGTTACCTGCTCTAGAAGCTTTGCTAGCAGAAAAAATCGAATTTCATTTTGTCTTGGCAGGCGGAAATCCCCAAGATCCAGATTATGAAGCGGCGATTCGGAGCCAAATTCAAGCTTCCCCCCTAGCTGTTCACACGACGGTGACTGGGTTTGCTTCTGGAGAAACGAAAGCTGCCTTGCTGCAAAGTGCTGATTTGTTTGTGCTGCCGTCCTACTACGAAAACTTTGGCATTGCGGTGGCGGAAGCGATGGCAATGGGCACGCCTGTGGTGATCTCAGATCAAGTGCATATCTGTGAGGAGGTGCGGCAGGCAGAAGCAGGTTGGGTCGGGCCTTGTGAAATGACGGCTTTGACGCATTTGCTCAAGGATGCCTTGAAGGATCGGGCAGAACGTCAGCGTCGAGGTCGACGAGCCAAGGTATATGCACTGCAACACTATAGCTGGCCTGCGATCGCTCAACAAATGATTCTGTCTTACCAAAAAATTTTGGCGACAACCGCACGCTAGTTTTTGCTGAAATAGCTGGTTGACGGATTGCGTAGGCTTAAAAGTAGCGCATCAAATCCGAAAAGCTATAACAACTGATAATCAGTAGTAGGACGGCAGTGACCTGGGTAATGCGAGGTTGTGAGGAAGGAGTGAGGGCTTCCCGCACTAAAGTGGAGACCGCTGCTCCGATCGCGTAACTTAAACTCAATACTAGGTAGGGCCAGCCTTTGCTAAAGCCCCAAACCACATCGCTGGCTCCCCATACGAGTAGGAGGGCGATCGCTAACAGGAGCATCAATAATTCCACAAATTGCGGTGGGTTACTGCTACTTGCCAGTGCTAAGGTGTCCCACCAAGATTGCCAGCGTCTCATCTCCTGACCACCACTTTGAATGACTACGGTTGGTTATGGCTCAAACCTGTCTTGGGTTAAGCGTTCCAGAACTGACCGTACAATAGTCTAACTGTTCTAATTTGGCTACCTGCCTTGGGGTGGGAGTTTCTGTGTTGCTTTCCATAGGCTCCCTGGTAGAACTAAGAGCTTGGGGGCACTCGCCCCAAACCCCCGCTGAAGGACGGCTGCGGGCGCATCTAATGGTTGGGGGAGTCCGAGAATAAGGTTAATGACTCCTGGGAGAACAAGGCATCAAAGCGCTGATTGACCCAAGCTAAACGCAGATGCAGCAAATGGTTGAAGCCATCCTCACTCCATCGCATCCCAACGCCTTTGAAGCGCTGAGCAATCAGCCACTTACAAGCACTCTCAACCATCCCGGAGCCAATCGGCCAACCCTGCTTTTTGAACTTCCGATAGCACAGATGCTCCTGATGAGTACTGAGATAATCATGCACTTGTTGCAAGGTTGCTTTGGCCGAGACAGGGGTAGAGCGATAACGCAATAAGCAGTTGAGTTCTTTAATAATGCGATGCCCATAACCGTGACGCAGTTGATGTCGTAGCCGCTCAAACCACGCTTGTGGGGTACGGTGAGGCACCGTGTTGCCGTACGCTTGAGCGGCTCGCCAGAGATGTGCCGAGGCATGGTAGAAATCCAAGATGCCCACCGCAACAGGTGCGAAGCTCTGCTCGTACAACCGCCAGAATCCTTGTGCCCCATCACTGAGCCACACGACCTGGGAAGTGCTCTCTATGCTTTGTCTCGCTGCTTCCAGTTGCAGACGCACTTGCAGGGCATCTATAGTACCGAGTACGGCAACGAGGCGATGTTGCCTCAACTCTGTCCTGGTTTTTCCCGCTCGGTTGGTTGTCGTGCCCAAACGAGTCAGCAAACCCACTTTCACTTCTCGCCACACAATGCTGCCTTTGGCGCTCCCAGGAGTGGGCCGCAGTGGCACCGTCACGCCATCAGCGGCAATGACCAAAGGCAAGGCAGCCAAAGTTGCATCGAGCGGCTCAGCTTGGGGTGGATGTCCCGGCGCTAACGATTGGAGTTCTGATTCTAGATGCTGAGTGGCTCGCTTGCCAAAGGTTTGCACCCACTGCCAAAGCGTGGCATCACTGAGATGAACGCCACTCAGTTGAGCTAATAGTTCTGCGGCCAACTCGAAGGGTAGAAGGACCGCTAAGAGACACCCCAAACGCATCAATTCCATCGAGGTTTGCTGATAAGGCTCGATGCCCAACTCTTGGTCAAAGGGAACTTGCTGACTCCCAGGACAATGATGGGGACATCGTCCAACTCGCCGTTTCCATTCCACCCATCCAACGAGGGTGAGCATCCGACGTCCCACCCAACCCTTGCTTTGCAGGGGATGACCACACTGAGTACAAGCACCCCAGGTCTCTGCTTGCTGAGCTCTTTGATGCAACTGTTGTTCAACTAGCACCTGAGCGACGTATCGTCCGATCTGCCAAGCTGTTATGACGAGACTGGCAAGAGTAGTACTAGTTTGAAGTTTCTCGTCCCAGCGTTGCCACGCCAGTTCTTGAGAAGGGTGGGATGGGTTGAGCGTTAACATGGAAGTAGTTTTTGTAGTTAGAGGGCAAGCCCAGCCAGGTTTGTCCTTTTTTGTGGTCTCTTCCATTCTCGCGAATCCATCCAGTACTCCCCCAACCACTAGATGCGCCCGACGGCTGCGTCCTCCAGACCTCCTCCAGAATGGCTTTTAGCTGCTTGATGTCATGCTATGTCGCTGTATTAATACTTTATTGCTCCCTTTCATCATCCAATGCTGAGGAAAATTCTCTCTCGGTTCCCCCCAGCATTGGGGGGCTAGGGGGGCAAGTATTCATTTGTGCTGGAAGTCTTGCATGGGACTGGTCTTGTAAGCAAGCTATGGCTTCGTCTAGCTCTACTTGAGGGAAATTTTGGTAGAAACGGCTGACGCTGGAGAAGCTTGTGGGGGTGGCAAGAAGGATAAGGCGATCGCTCCATTGGTGGAGCCAGTCTACAAGTTCTAAGGGGGCAACTGGGGCACAGATCCAAATTTGGGCGGGTTTCTGTTGGCGCAGAGCTTGAGCCGCAACGGCGATGGTCATACCTGTGGCGATACCGTCGTCTACTAGAATGGCGATCGCTCCTTCGGGTTCGACTTGGGGACGAATAGAGGAAAATTGAGTGAGTTGCAGTTGAGCTTTCTCTAACGTTGCTTGCAAGGCGGCTTTGTAAATTTTGGTGCTGTGAAGATGCCAAGGTTGAGGCTGAGTCCACAGAACCTCTCCTGTGGCGGCAACGGCTCCAATGGCTAGCTCTGGGTCTTCGGGGCGAGTGATTTTCTTGGCAATAACGACATCAAGGGGGCAGCTTAATTTCTCGGCGATCGCAGCGGCGAGTGGAATTCCACCACGAGGTAGTCCGTAAACGATGGGTTGAGCAGTGGCTATGTGCCAGTCTGAATGGGTTGCTGCTGTCCTTAATTGGGTAAATTCCTCGAAAACTGCCAGGGCTAGTTCTTGACCAGCTGCTTCGCGATCGCGAAATAGCGGAGAAGATAGCATTTATCCCTCCAGCGCTCGGCAATAACGTTGCCCCTATCTTGACTGATTAAGCAGATGGCTACAAGTGATTTACATAACGCTAAAGCTCGACATTCCATCTAGCGATAGCGCTCAAGCGTGAGGAATTGGTTCTAGAATTTATAAATCTTAGCGAATTGAGTTTGCTGACCAACTTTTCCATCCTGATACTTTGGGTAGGAAAACTCTGATACATCTGCCGTCAAAATTCATGTCCAGCGAAGAACAAATTAGCCTTTTTGATGTTTCAGGTCTTCCCGCAGCCCCTGCACCTGCGGACTTTGACCCCGATCTGATCCCCACTAGTGCCAAAGTACCGATTCCTGCTGGTATTTACAGCTCGATGGAGCAAATGGCCGTCCACTGTAATCAATGCCAGCGCTGCGATTTAGGCGCTAGCCGTACCCATGCAGTCGTAGGACGAGGCAATCTACAAGCGCCCATCATGATTATTGGAGAAGGGCCTGGACAAAATGAAGATGAGACAGGGTTGCCTTTTGTCGGGCGGGCTGGACAACTGCTCGAAAAGATTTTGGCATCGGTCCGTTTGACCACGGATGAGGATGTTTACATTTGCAATATGGTCAAGTGCCGTCCCCCTGGCAACCGTACCCCAACTCCGGATGAGACGGAAGCTTGTAGGCCTTACCTGATGGAGCAGGTGCGGATGGTGGACCCCAAAATCATTTTGCTGACTGGAGCTACAGCGGTGCGCGGAGTGACTGGTGATAAACGAGGTATTACTAAGATTCGCGGTCAGTGGTTAGAGTGGGAAGGTCGTCTTTGCATGCCGATTCTGCACCCTGCGTATTTGTTGCGAAATCCATCGCGAGAACCCGGAAGCCCCAAGTGGCAAATGTGGCAGGATGTTCAGGTGGTTCGGACTAAGCTTGATGAGATTCGGGGGAACTCTGCCACTGATTCTTAGTCCAGGCTGGCCCTAAAAGCTACTTATAAGGGCCGAATATATCCAGCGCGGCAATCTCGTAGCCAGGTGCGAATTGCTTGGCCTGTAATGCCTTGGCTACTGTTTTCTGGGGGCGAGGGCGGGCGAGTAGCAGGATAGGGACCAAAGTGGGAAAACATCATGGCCAAGCGCCAACCGCTGACGGTTTGGGTCAAAAAAACCCAGTGATAGCCTTGTAGCTGGACGGCTTTTCCGGCTGTGTACTGACGCTCTAGGGTCGTGAAAAAAACTTGGTGGACTCCTTCGGCATCTGGTGGAGAGGTTGGTTGGTACGCTCCAGGCCCCAAGGTTAGGGGTTCAAAATCTGGAGGGCTGGTAAGGAGTACATAGGTGGGTGAGTTAGTCGAGCGATCGCGCCGCATGAGCCGATGGTGGAATCGGTTCATATAACCCGGTAAGTCCCGCAGGAGCAAGGCCACTAGGGGCTGGAACTCACTTGGGCAAGCCGCACGTCCGGGGAGCATGACAGGAGCTGAAGGGCGCTGTTCTACGGGGAAACTGGGAGGGGGGGAACTTGGAGGCTCAGTAGCCGCGATCGCTCCTAAGTGAACATTAAATCCATAGAGAATCGGGATCGCTAACTTAGTAATGCTCCATGACCGCATCTACGTTTCTCCTCACGCTACGCCAGCCAACTCATCACAAATTCGGGTAAAGGCGGCTTCTGGGTCAGGGGCAGCCGTAATCGGACGACCAATCACGAGGTAGCTAGCTCCTGCCTGTAAAGCCTCAGCTGGGGTCATGGCTCTTTTTTGATCCCCTGCTTCTGCCCAAGTCGGACGCACCCCAGGGCAGACTAGGAGGAAATCATCACCGCACGTTCGCCGTAGTTGCTCAGCTTCTTGAGGAGAACAAACTGCTCCTGCTAAGCCGCTCTCTTGGGCTAGTAGAGCCATCTGTAAGGCGAATTCTGGCAGCTCTAAAGGCACCTTTAGCTCAAAGGCCAGCATCCGTGATGACAGGCTGGTCAGAAGAGTGACTGCAATCAAGTTGGGTTCAGGGAGTTCCGCTGCGATCGCGCCTGCTTCAGCGGCTGCTTGAGATGCTTCTAGCGCGGTTTTTCCGGCTGTGGCATGAACGGTCAGCAAATCTACGCCATATTTAGCGGCAGCTCGACAAGCTCCAGCCATTGTATTGGGGATGTCGTGCAGCTTTAGATCTAAAAAAATGCGTTTTTCTCGCTCTTTCAGGGCAGTGAGGATGCCTGGGCCACTACTGACGAAAAGCTCCAAACCCACCTTCCAAAAACTGACCTGAGGCAAGCGATCCACTAGCGCGATCGCCGCTGCCTCGGTGGGCACATCTAGGGGCACAATAATTCGTTCTGAAACTGACATGCGTCCTCACAGTACAAGACGGACAAAGTTCTTTTTGCCGAGCTGTAGCACCCGTCCGTGCAACTCGTCGGCTGAGTCGAAGGTGAGGTCTGCTTGATCCAAGCGATCGCCCTCTAACCTCACAGCCCCTCCCTGAATTTGCCGCCGCGCTTCCGAGCTGGTTTTGCAGAGACCGCTAGCACTGACTAAATAGAACAGCTTAGCGGGAAACTGGATGTCTGCTAAAGAAAACTCTCGAACCGCATTTCCTTGAGTGGTGCCTCCCCCAATCAAATCTAAAGCCGCTTTTTGCGCGGCAAGAGCAGCTTCCGACCCGTGGTACTGTCCCACGACATCTAGGGCCAAATGCTTCTGGCGATCGCGCGGATTTTCGGGCAGCTCGTCTAAGGAGCGATCGGTCAGCAGTTCTAAGTACTGAGGGAACAGCGCATCCGGTACTTTTTCTAGCTTCGAGTACATAGTCAGGGGGTCTTCGAGCAAGCCAATGTAGTTGCCCAAAGACTTAGACATTTTCTGCGCCCCATCAGTTCCAATCAAAATCGGCATCAACAAACCAAACTGAGGCGCTTGACCAAAGTGGCGCTGCAAGTCCCGACCTACGGCAATATTGAATTTCTGATCGGTGCCCCCTAGCTCCACATCTGATTGCACTGCTACCGAGTCGTAGCCCTGCATCAAGGGATAGAGGAATTCATGCAGATAAATTGGATTACCCCGTTCGTAGCGTTCGGCAAAGCCTTCTTTAGCCAGCATTTGCCCCACGGTCATAGTTGAGAGCAAGTCCACAATCTTGGACAAATCTAGCTTGGCAAGCCACTCCGAGTTGTAGCGAATCTCTAAGCGACCTGGTGTGTCAAAGTCGAGAATGGGTCGGACTTGATCGAGATAAGTTTGAGCATTTTGAGCTACGTCTGCTGGCGTTAGCTGTCGGCGCACCTCAGACTTGCCCGTTGGATCGCCAATTTGAGCGGTGAAATCCCCGATAATCAAAACAGCAGTGTGCCCAGCATCCTGAAAGGCTCGCAGCTTTCGTACAGGAATGCTGTGCCCTAGATGAATTTCGGCTCCTGTGGGGTCGATACCAAACTTAATCCGCAATGGCCTGTCCGCTTGGGTTAGGCGTTGAACTAAGTTTTCATCTGGGTCCGTGCTGTCAGCTCGATTCGGGAATATTTCATTCGTCCCCCGATATAGCCATCCGAGGCTAGGCTCAACGCGAGATGCTTCAAAAGAGGTCATACTTTGCAATGTGGCAACGGGGTTCGCTAAACTCACTGGTAATGGATGGCCTAGAGATACGAAAAATCTAAATTTGGGCAAACTGGTGCAGACTCAGTGCCCAAACACTCTATATGGCAAACGCTCAACAGTCAGACTACTATATTGCCAAGATTTCAGAAATACTTGTAGCGGCTCAACCCTAATTTAGAAACTTGATTCACCCTTCTCAATCTGAGGATTGAGGTTAATCTATTCCTGATTTGTTTTGATCGTCTCACCTAAGATAGTTGAACAGATCGTCGGGCCTGCAAATTCTGAGCCAAAATCTACAGAATCTAACAGGATCTGTAAAGATCGCAGCAGGGCGATCGCCGTAAAATTCTCCGGAAGCCCCCGCTTCGGAATGCTTGATCTTAAATAATGCCTTTTGTGTTGAGGAAGTGAAATCGCCGTGTCATCTAACACTATTGGACAGAAGCCATCGACCCACCCAGCACCTGCGTTGCATTTTGTGCAGGCAGTAGCCAAAGTTACGGGCGGAACCCTCCTAGGGATCACGATGCTATCCAGCTCTGTGCTAGCTGGGGGGTTGGTTGGTTTAGCGATTAGCTTCCGTAATCTACCCGACGTCCGTGTCCTTCGTAGCTACGTTCCCACCGAAACTACCCACATCTATGACATTAAGGGCAAGCTGCTGTCCAGTATTCATGGAGAAGCGAACCGAGAAGTTGTCCCCTTAGACAAAGTTTCTCCAGAATTAAAGCGAGCTGTCATCGCTATTGAAGACAGTCACTTCTACTCACACCACGGCATTAACCCCATCGGGGTCGTGCGGGCCTTCATGGCTAACTTGGAGCAGGGCAGAACCGTGGAAGGGGGTTCTACCTTGACCATGCAGTTGGTCAAAAACCTGTTTCTGTCTCCCAAACGGGCTTTTAGCCGCAAAGTGGCAGAGGGAGTTCTAGCTCTACGGCTGGAGCAGATCTTGGGCAAAGACCAGATTCTAGAAATGTACTTGAATCAGGTTTATTGGGGCCATAACACCTATGGGATTGAAACTGCCTCCGAAAGCTATTTTGGCAAGCATGCTTCTGAGCTAAACCTGGCCGAATCTGCCATGATGGCAGGGTTAATTCAGGCTCCAGAAAACTACAGTCCCTTTGTGAACTACAAGCTGGCTAAGCAGCGCCAACTGACTGTGCTACGCCGCATGCGAGATTTGCAATGGATTACTCCTCAAGAGGAAGAAGCTGCCCGTAAGCAACCGCTGAAGTTAGGACAGATTACCTCTTTCCAATCCAGCAATATGCCTTATGTGACTGAGGCTGTGGTTCAAGAATTGACCAAACGCTTTGGTCGAGATGCGGTGCTCAAGGGTGGTATGCGGGTGCAGACTACGATTGACACCAAGCTTCAGCGAATTGCTGAGGATACAGTAACTCGCGGGCACTATCGCCTCTCCTACCTCGCCGATCAAATGGCGCTAGTCGCGGTTGACCCTAGGACTCACTTCGTCAAAGCGATGGTAGGTGGGGTCGATTACAAGAAGAGCCAGTACAATCGAGCAGTGCAAGCCCTGAGACAGCCAGGTTCTGCGTTTAAACCATTTGTTTACTATGCTGCCTTAGCCTCTGGCAAGTATGGCCCTGACTCGACTGTTTATGACTCGCCTGTCAGCTATCCAGATGGCTACGAATACTATTCGCCTCAGAACTACGATGGTACCTTTGCTGGGGCGATGAGTATTCGTCGGGCCTTAGAAATGTCACGAAATATTCCAGCTGTGAAGCTGGGCCAGGAAATTGGCCTAAATAAGGTCATTGAAATTTGTCGGACATTAGGGATTAAGAGCCCAATGGAGCCTGTGGTTTCTTTACCCCTGGGTTCGGTTGACTTGACCCCCCTAGAAATGGCAGGTTCTTATGCCACCTTTGCTAATAATGGTTGGCATTCCGAAACCACCTTTATTGCCCAAGTGACGGATAGTGGCGGCAATTTGCTGTTAGACAATACTCCTAAGCCTCAGTTAGTGCTTGATCCGTGGGCCGCAGCCTCTCTCAATAGTGTGTTACAGGGGGTCGTTGAGCGAGGAACGGGGACAGCGGCCCGTATAGGCCGACCTGCTGCTGGTAAGACAGGCACCACTTCTTCCGAGCGGGATATTTGGTTTGTGGGCTATGTGCCGCAACTGTCAGTGGCAGTTTGGGTGGGAAATGACAACTATTCGCCTCTAGGTTATGGAGCTACAGGAGGAACCTTGGTGGCTCCGATCTGGCGTGACTTTATGGAACAGGCGCTTCAGGGAGTGCCCGCACAGAGTTTCCGACCTGCTTCTGATTTTGATCGGCCTTAAAAGTTGTTTTGAGGAGTGGCGGCAGTTACAGGAGCAGCAGCAAAGCTAGAGTGGGAATGGAGTTAGCCTGACCTGAAGCAATCTCAAAACAAAGCATAATAATGACTTTTTGTTGAAGTTGAAAGTGTTGTTTGATACTTTCAACTTCTTTTTTTAGCTATTGAATTGAGTTGAAATTTTGTTATTAGATATTGTTAACAAGATGCTGTCATTCCTGGAGAGATCGGATATGATCTCTACCGAAGCTAGATTCAATAATGAAACTGTAGAGTAGTTTTCAACTATTACTCTCGTTTAGTCAGAGCTAGCCGGATATTGATTTCGTTCGGTTTGGAGATAATTGTGACTATTTACGTTGGCAACCTGTCTTTTCAGGCTACTGAAGAAGATTTAAAAGAGATCTTTGCTGAGTATGGTAAAGTAAACCGAGTCAGCCTCCCTACAGACCGTGAGACAGGAAGAAAACGGGGATTTGCGTTCGTCGAGATGGAGGATGACGCGAAGGAGGACGCAGCGATCGCGGCCCTAGATGGAGCTGAGTGGCTGGGTCGAGAACTCAAAGTCAACAAAGCGAAACCCCGCGAAAGTAGTGGTGCTTCCTCTAGAGATCGCTACTAAGCTGCTGAAATTGACAGATCTCAGCTACAGATCTCAGCGATCGCCGAGTGTCTAGATTGGCTGAATTTGCCCAGGTTGCCAATAGCCTGCAAGTTTTTATTGATGATTTCTTCTATATGCCCTAAAGGTTATAAGCCCTAAAGGTTGAGTTACTAAGAGCTTTAGGACATAATCTTTGGGGTGTAAAAATTTAGGTTTAGGTAGTTTGGGGTAAGGCAGTTTTGGATCTCGAAATTTCGATCTCAAAACTCTTACCCCGATTTTTGTTGGTTGCTTAATTCAAGTTAGCGGCGGTTCCCCAGGAACTGACCAGCGATGTTGATGACATCTCCTACATCAACACTGCCATTGCGATCGCTATCTAAAAAAGAACTTAGCACCGGATTCAAATTCTGAGGACTCTGAGTGTTGGTGCCGCTACTCAAAAGATTCAAGATCACAGGGACTAAAATGGGCAACATTGCTTGAATCGTCTGGGCATTCAAGCCAGTTTGTTGCGCTGCGTCTTGAGTCACTTGCTGTTGCTGCCCCTGGGTAAATAGGCTCTGCACCGCTTGGGGATTGGGGTTTGTGCCACTAAACTGATTGACGATCGATCGAGCTTGCTCTGGACCTGCGACGGCTTGTTTCTCTTGCAATGCCGACCGGACGTGGTTGCCGACAATCGATAGCACTGATTGCATAACTGCTGGGTTCGATCCAGAACTCTGGCTAAGCTGTTGAACCACATTAACCACGCTGTTGAGTTGACCAGAGCTTGCTTGCTGATTGGGGTTATCAATCGCACTGATGATTTGATCAAAAAGTCCCATAGTTTTTCCTTTTTAGTGACTACATCTGGCGTCTGAACCAGCTTGAGCTTGGCAGTCTGTGGCTATGAGCCTGATCAAGAAGCCATTCACTCATTCGTCTAAAATTTTGCCTAGTCCGGACTCGCAGCGCGTCTAGCTAGCAGTAGAGGTTGCCAATTTTAAGACCAGAAGATAATTAGAATGAAAAGCATCGGCTCGTCAGTTGTGCCGCTGCCTGAGTTGTGTTTTTGTCATACAGCAAAGTTAGGCTGAGTTCATGCCTTCATCGCGCCTCATCATATTAATTGTCGGCCTCAGCTTATTGCTGGGGTTGATGTTGTGGCTAATTGATTCGCTCTCTCGGCTTTACTACACGATCGCCTTTACCGCCCCGCTCCTCGCCAACCTCCTGCTCCTACTGTTGATTGTGCTGTTAGGAGTGCTGGTCGCGGCTTTTGTGTATTACTTGTTGGTTCTGCCCCAACTTCAGAAGCGTCAAACCCGCCGACCCCAACCTAAACTGCCCACAGCCAAAGCAGATGTGGCCGAGAAAAACTTACGAGCGGTGCGCCAACAGGTGGCTCAAATTCAAGATGAGGTAGCGCGTCAAGCTCTGATCAATCGTTCTCGTACAATTGAGCAAAACCTTTCCCGGCGAGAAGTACGAGTGGTAGTCTTCGGCACAGGGTCAGCAGGCAAGACTTCGATCGTCAATGCGTTGATTGGTCGAGTTGTGGGGCAAGTTGGAGCTCCGATGGGCACAACCGAAGTGGGAGCTACCTACCACCTCAAGCTCAAAAAATTAAACCGAGAAATCTGGGTGACTGATACTCCTGGCATTCTGGAAGCGGGAGTAGCCGGGACTGAGCGCGAGCAAAGAGCCCGCCAATTAGCAACTGAAGCCGATTTATTACTCTTTGTTTTGGATAATGATTTGAGACAGTCTGAATACGAACCGTTGCGACGACTTGCAGCCATTGGTAAGCGATCGCTGGTGGTGCTCAACAAGACTGACTTGTATCCTGAGCTAGACCGAGAGACCATCTTGGCGCGTCTGCGCGATCGCCTACAAGACTTGGTAGCAGCCGCAGATATTGTGGCAGTAGCAGCCCAGCCCCAGACGGTGCGGCTCGAAAGCGGTGACTGGTTGCAACCAGAACCAGAAATTATGCCGTTGTTGAAGCGGATGGCGGCAGTATTGCGGGCTGAAGGTGAAGATTTAGTCGCTGACAACATTCTGTTGCAATCTCAGCGTTTAGGAGACGAAGCTCGGTCGCTGATTGACACCGAACGCCGTCGCGAAGCGGATAAGATTGTGGAGCGATTTCAGTGGATTGGCGCTGGGGTAATTGCTGTGACACCTCTACCCGTGGTAGATCTGCTTGCTACTGCGGCAGTCAATGCCCAAATGGTGGTGGAAATTGGTCGAGTCTACGGCTGCGACATTAATGCCGAACGGGGTCGAGAACTGGCCCTTTCTCTCGCCAAAACCCTAGCCAGTTTAGGCATTGTTAAAGGTGCGATCGATTTAGTTTCTACCGCGTTACGCCTAAATGTCGCCACTTTTTTGGTCGGCAAAGCCATTCAGGGCGTGAGTGCTGCTTACCTGACGCGAATCGCGGGCAAGAGTTTTATTGAGTACTTCCGTCACGACCAAGATTGGGGCGATGGTGGCATGACGGAAGTGGTGCAACGGCAGTTTCAGCTCAATCGGCGGGACGAATTCGTGAAAGCCTTTATTCAAGAGGCGATCGCTCGTGTGGTTAGGCCCCTGACAGAAAATGCCACAGCATCGGAGCCGCTAGAGGCAGAACCGAGAGATCGTCAATAGGGGCTGGAATCATCTCCCCCCTAAAGTCTAGAAACTGCACTACCAGCAGATAGGCAATGCTCAGGACTACTGCAATTACTCCCGTGGTAATTGCCACAATTTTTGAGCGATCCATCGGTCTTTCCTGTGATTGAAACGTTATTCAGCTACCTCCTTTCACTCTGCCACAAGCAGAGCCTGACTGCGTAGGAAAAGAGAAACCTCGGATTCGGCCCTATATTTTTAGGTATAAATAATTACAATTAATCTGAATTTCTACGTGTTTTTCCTAGTGCTGAGAGTGAATGAACAAAGTTCACCATTCTTTCATCGTCTCTTCACGATTAATTCTTAGCTAAAACTGCAATTTCTACTGAGAATTTAAGAACAGGGGTGTCTTTGCCAGCGGAGTCAGGTTTAAGTAACAATGAATACCAATCGAGCCTACCAGCAAATTATTGAAGAGATTGATCAGATTAAACCTAGTATTCAGTTGAAGCTTCCTGCAAATCCCCAATCTGTTAAGCGACAAATTGAAAAAATTACCCTAGCTCAGAAAAGACTGCTAGAGATTGAGGAAAGAGTCTATTTATTTGGCAACCGAGGCGGCAATGGTTCGGCCTATCGCACCTACCTCGGCTTGAAAGCTTTAATTCACGGCATGATTCACGACGGTCATCACTTTAGACTTCTGGCTGAAGAATATTTTTTAGACCCAGAGGGCACAGTGGCTTTGCTGCATGATGCTTACCAAAGAAATTTGGAGCTACGACAGCGTGCCCGCCACCTCAAAGCAGCAGGGTTGAATCAAAGCCAGATTATTTTTGCCATCTGGCGAGTCAAAGTCGAGAATAACCATGCCTATCAACAGGCTGTAGTAGCATATAAGCGATTAATCGAGAGTCGCTGAATGTAAGAGACGAGCTTTAAAGACCAGCTGCGTTTTAGTCTGTATGTAGGTAGCCCTGAAAATGCAGACTCATGACAGCTAGCGTCTTAAAGCGGAATAATGTTAGTCAGACGGGAGATGGGAAGCAAACCATCATCTTTGCGCATGGTTTCGGCTCTGACCAAACTGCTTGGCGACACCAAGTAGCGACTTTTTCTTCTGATTTTCGGATCGTTTTGTTTGATCACGTTGGGGCAGGCAAGTCAGATTTCTCGGCTTACAGTCCTCGCCGCTATAGCAGCATCTACAGCTACGCGGAGGATTTATTAGACTTATGTGCTGAGCTGAAGTTGCAACAGGTAATCCTGGTGACTCATTCTGTGAGTGGCATGGTGGGTTTGTTGGCAGCTTTAATGGAGCCAGAGCGCTTCAAGCAAATCATTTGTATTAGCGCTTCGCCTCGCTATCTGAACGATGAGAACTACATTGGCGGGTTTGAGCAAGCTGATTTAGATGCGCTATATGCAGCAATGGCTTCTAATTACTATGCTTGGGCGAGTGGTTTTGCTCCTATTGTGATGGGTAATCCCGATAAACCGGAGCTATCTCTGGAATTTGCTAAAACTTTGGCGCAGATTCGTCCTGATATTGCCCAAGCTGTGGCTCGCGTCATTTTTCAGTCAGATCACCGGGCTGAACTGCCACGGCTCAACATCCCGACGGTGATTTTACAATCAAATAATGATATTGCTGTGCCACCTGAAGTGGGGCAGTATTTGGCAGATCATATCCCTCAGGGTCGGCTGATTCCGATTGCTGCTGAGGGTCACTTGCCTCATCTGAGTGCTCCAGAGACGGTTACTCAAGCGATCGCTTCATGTTTGGCCCCTTAAAAAAGTCATGGTTGCAGTTATCCCTTCGTCATCCTGACTGGTTGCCCACTTTTAGACCTGTCTTACTAACGCTGGTGTTGGGAGGACTGGGGATATTGCTATCTGGAGACAAGTTTGGTTTTTGGCCGAATCTTCTGGCAGGGATCGCTTTGGGGCTGGGCCTCATCTTACCGTTGCCTCTGCTACCGATGACCTTACTGTTAAGCCCAGTGATGGGGTTGGCGATTTTGGTGCAGGTAGCCCAAGGACTATCTGTTGTGTCGTTGGTGGAGTGGGCGATCGCTTGGATTGTGGCTGCGACCCTAGGCATTGGGCTACGGCAATTCTTTCAAAGTATCGAGTGGCGGTTGGCTTCGCAAACTGTATTGGCCAAGCTAACCGAAATGGAAGCTTTGGGGGCACCAGAGACTTTGCTAGAGCAGGTTTTGGCTGCTTTGCAGGAGGTGACTGTTGCGGATGCGGCGATCGCTTTACGCCAGTTGGATGAAGTGACCGCAGAAGCGTTGGTTTGCCGACCTAAAACAGCTCTACCCAATGCTCTCACTACACCTAGTTTATTTGCGAGAGCGATCGCCCAGAATCGTTGTCTGTACTACACCGACTATGCGGCTATGCCGGGAGCTTCCCATGTTTTGTTGGCTCAAGGAGTGCAGTCCATAGCCATCTTACCGTTGCGGTGTCCTAGCGGTTTTCAGGGAGCCATTTTGCTGATTTGGTATCACCGCGTGGCAATCCCGATGCGGGTGCAGCGGTTGCTGGAATCTGTGATGGGAGAGTTACGGACTCTCTTGCAGTTTAGTGATATCACCTTAAATCTCGATAAATTGCAAGCTCGGTTTGGGGCCATTCTCGAAACGATTCATCAAGGGGTGGTGTTTGTTGATGAAAGTGGGGAGCAGGGTTGGCTGAATCAAGCCGCGGCGGCTCAGCTTGGTATCCCTCCGGGCGCTATCGATCCCCCGCTTCTGTCAGCGGCTATGGCACAGTTGCGATCTAACGCTGATAACCAAGCAGAAATTGCGGCTCAAGCGGCGCAATTCTTTTCCCAGCCCCAGCCAGAAATTCGCAATTGGAACTGGATTTACGCTCAGCCTTACCCCAGAGTGTTGAGCTTTTCGAGCACTGTGACACAGGTGCGGAACGTACCAGGGCGACTCTGGGTAATTGACGATATTACGGAGCGCTACTTTGCTCAGCACAAACTGTTAGAGCAGACGGCAGAACTCTCGCGGGCCAATCAAGCTTTGGCTCAAGCTAAGCTGGCAGCAGAAGCGGCAACCCAAGTGAAGAGTGAGTTTCTAGCTAACATGAGCCATGAAATTCGCACCCCGATGAATGCGGTGATTGGCTTGACAGAACTGCTGTTAGAGACCGAGTTGACTCCCTACCAGCGGGATTTGACAGAAACGATCCAGAGTGGTGGCGACAATCTGCTAACCATCATTAATGACATTTTAGACTTCTCCAAAATTGAATCTGGCAAGCTGGATCTGGAGTTTGCTGCGTTTAACCTGCGTCATGTTCTAGAGTCATCTCTCGATTTACTTGCGCCTAAAGCTGCTGAAAAAGCGATCGAGCTGATCTATCAAATGGAAGCGACAATACCAGAGCGCATTCTAGGAGATGCCACTCGTTTACGCCAAATCTTGGTGAATCTGCTCAGTAATGCGGTCAAGTTTACCGAGGCTGGAGAAGTTGTGGTGACTGTGACAGCTCACCTTGCAAACGAGCCCCCAAACGCCACCAAAACAACTGCGATCGCTGAATTTTCTGATCAATCGGCTCACGCGGCTCACGTAGCTCACGACGAAGCCAAGAGGCAAACCTACGAAATTCAGTTTGCGGTCAAAGATACAGGCATTGGCATTCCCACCGATCGCCGCGATCGCTTGTTTAAATCGTTTAGCCAAGTCGATTCTTCTACTACACGGCAATATGGTGGTACTGGGCTGGGGCTAGCGATCGGCAAGCAACTCAGCGAAATGATGGGGGGCCGTATGTGGGTTGAGAGCCAAGTCAATCAAGGCTCCACCTTCTATTTCACGCTACTGGCGATCGCAGATTTAGCAGATTTAACTGACTGCGAACCTGCCTTACCTGCGGCGTTACTTCCTCAACTGGCTGGGAAACGGTTGCTAATCGTGGATGACAATGCGACCAGTCGCCAAGCTTTAGCAACACAAATGCAGAGCTGGGGCATAGATAGTCGTGCGGCTGCCTCAGGAGCTGAAGCGCTAGCATGGCTGTATCAGGGAGAACGGTTTGATCTAGCAGTCATAGACAGGAAAATGCCAGAAATGGATGGTTTGATAGTCGCCCAGAAACTGCGTCAACTCCCGCATCATCAGACCCTGCCCTTAGTGATGTTAACCACCATCGGTGATCCAGACCCAGGCAGAGCTGCGTTTGTCGTTGATAAAGTGGCCTTTATCAATAAACCTGTCAAGCAGACTCAGCTTCATCAGGCTTTGTTAAAGGTGTTGAATCAGGGTTCAGTTGTAATTAGTAGAGCTGCCTCAGCCCCTATTCCAGCAACTACTCTAGCCCCCATCGCAGTAGATGCTTCTCTACGGATTCTGGTGGCTGAAGACAATCAGATCAACCAAAAGGTGATTCTCAGCGGACTCAAGCGCTTAGGTTGCCAGGCAGATGTCGTCAATAATGGCCGAGAAGCAATTCAAGCGCTGCAACAACGCAGTTATGACGTGATCTTGATGGATGTGCAGATGCCAGAAATGGATGGCTTAAGCGCCACTCGTTATATCTGCCAAAATTGGTCGCCTGCCACCCGCCCTCGAATTATTGCTATGACTGCTAATGCTATGCAAGGCGATCGCGAAGCTTGCTTAGCTGCGGGGATGAACGACTACATGATTAAACCGATTCGACTGGCAACCCTGGCTCAACTACTTGCTCAGGACTGGCAGCCTTCAGTTTCTCAGCAAGAAACGATTACTCCAGAGCAAGTCGCGCCAGATCGGAATGTGCCGAATTCAGCCTTCAGTACAGGTATAACTGAGCTGCGGTCAACCCCAACTGCTATGGCTCCTAGCGTGTTGACTAAACAGGTAGTATTGGATGCCCAGGCGATCGCATCTTTGCATGAAATGTTAGGTGAAAATGCGGCTGAACTTTTAGCAGTGGTGATTCATAACTATCTAGAAGATGCCCCCAAGCTGATTGCCCAAATCCAAGCGGCTGTGCAACAACAGGATGCAGCGGCTCTGCGATATGCCGCTCATAGCTTAAAAGGCAGCAGTGCCACCCTGGGAGCGGTGACTCTTGCCCAATTTTGCCAAGAACTAGAAGCGATCGGGCGTACAGGTATGATGGCAACAGATTGGCAAGTCAATAGCTTGCCCCAATTGCAGCACCTAGAAGCTGAGTACGAACGAGTTAAAGCGACTTTGAAACTAGAACTGCGAACTGGTTAGCGATGAGCAATGTCTTCCCCTTCTCTGACTCTCCACTCGTCTTATTAATCGACGATGACCGCTCCATGCGCTTTTTATTGGCTCAAGCCATCCAGCGAGAAGGTTATGAAGTTGTGGAAGCCAAGGATGGAGAAGAAGGGCTAGCACTTTATCAACAAGTGCATCCAGAAATTATTCTTATGGATGCCTTGATGCCCATCATGGATGGTTTTACTTGCTGTGCCCAACTCCGGGCTTTGCCAGGAGGCGATCGCATTCCGATATTGATGATTACTTGCCTGGATGATCCAGATTCTGTCGATCAAGCTTTTGCGGTTGGAGCCACAGACTACGTTACGAAGCCGATTCATTGGGCAGTCCTGCGACAGCGAGTCCGGAGATTGCTGGAAACAAGCCGCAGCACCGCAGAATTAAAACAACAGACAGAACGGGCTCGCTTTAGTGAGGAACAATTGAGGCTAGCGCTAGAAGCTGCGCAGATGGGCACCTGGAATTGGGATATGACCACTGGGCAAATTGCCTTATCGGTCAAAACAGCTAGCAACTTAGGCGTTGATCCCACCATTGGAACTCATAAGATAGAAGATTTACTCGCGACTATCCATCCAGAGGATGCGCCGATTGTGGATCAAGCGATTCAGCAGGCGATCGCGACGGGCAGTGGTATGGATGTTGAGTTCCGTGTGGAGTGGCCTGACAGTACCCTGCATTGGGTTTTCAGTAGAGGTCAAGGAGACTATGATGCCCACGGTCAGATAATTCGGATGCGGGGCGTCAGTCTAGATATCACCGAGCGCAAGCAAGCAGAACAGAAAATTCGGGAGCAAGCGGCGCTGTTGAATGTGACAACTGATGCGATCGTGGTGCAAGGTCTCGATAGCCGAGTGGTGTTTTGGAATCAAGGGGCTGAGCGAATTTACGGCTGGTTGTCTAGCGAAGTCTTAGGTAAAAATCTAAACGAGTTTTTACCGCAGGATGCTCTGCCGCAACCTATCAGAAATCTGACTTGGTTAAAAGAGCATCGCGAGTGGCAGGGAGAATTACATTACCTGACGAAAGCGGGCCGAGCGATTGTAGTTGCTAGCCGCTGGGCTTTGGTGCAGGATGACAGCGGTCAGCCAAAATCCATCTTGATGGTGAATACCGATATTACAGAGCAGAAAAAACTGGAGGCTCAGTTTCTGCGCTCTCAACGATTGGAAAGCGTTGGCACTTTAGCGAGCGGCATTGCCCATGATTTAAACAATTCTCTAGCGCCGATCCTAATGTCGGTGCAGTTGCTGGAGAAAAAAAACCAAGATCCTCAGAGTCGCCATCTCTTGTCTATTTTGGAGACCAATACCAAACGGAGTGCAGACTTGGTGAAGCAAGTGCTCTCCTTCGCGAGGGGTTTGGAAGGGGAACATACCTTGCTGCAAATTAAGCATTTGCTGGTTGAGATTGAGCAAATTGCTAAGCAGACTTTTCCGCGTTCCATCAGCATTACGACCGAATTGACAACGCCGGATCTTTGGCCGATTTTGGGCGATGCCACACAACTCCATCAGGTCTTGATGAATCTCTGTGTGAATGCTCGTGATGCCATGCCTGAAGGCGGCACTTTGAGCTTGTCTGCCGAGAACTTATGGATCGATGAAAACTATGTCCGTATGTATATAGATGCCAAAGTTGGCCCCTATGTGGTGCTGACCGTTACCGATACAGGCATGGGCATTTCGCCGAGTGACTTAGATAAAATTTTTGAACCTTTTTTCACGACGAAAGAGATTGGTAAAGGAACTGGACTAGGGTTGTCTACGGTGATTGGCATTGTCAAAGGTCATGGCGGCTTTGTGAACGTCTACAGCCATTTGGGCAAAGGGACAAGCTTTAAGGTGTATCTTCCTGCTAAGGAAACTGCTTTGGTGAGGCAGACCGAAGTCCAGCACCACTTGCCGAAGGGACATGGCGAACTAATTTTAGTGGTGGATGACGAGGAACCGATTCGAGAAACCACCAAGATTTCTTTGGAAGCTTATGGTTACAGGGTGTTGACGGCTAATGATGGCATTGAGGCGATCGCGGTGTATGCCCAGCATCAAAAAGAAGTGAGCGTCGCGCTGATTGACATGATGATGCCGTCGATGGATGGCCCGATGACGATTCGGATGCTGCAAAAGCTCGATCCTGAGGTCAAAATTATTGCCGTGAGCGGTTTGATTTCTGGTTATGACGCAGGCGGAGGTAACAGTATCGGCATTCAAACCTTTTTACCGAAACCTTATACAGCCGAAGAGTTATTGAAAAACTTGCAGACTATACTGAAGGGCAAGACTTAAGTTGCGATCGCAATGTTACAGATTAGGTTAGGGGTTCCTAGCGTCGTATGAGTGTGGTAGGACAAATCCTGGGGGGACATTACCAAATCATCAGCGCCCTCAGCAATGGCGGATTTGGAGCTACTTTCCTAGCAGAAGACCAGTATTTGCCCAACAAACCCCGTTGCGTGGTGAAGCAACTCAAGCCCCAAGCCACCAACCCCTCAACCCTACAAATCGCCCGACGCTTATTTGACACCGAAGCCCAAGTGCTGCACCAACTGGGCAACCACGACCAAATCCCCAGGTTGCTGGCGTACTTTGAGGAAAATCAAGAATTTTATTTAGTCCAAGAGCTAGTTGAAGGGCACGACCTCAGCCAGGAATTACAACCAGGTGTGCAATGGTCAGAAGCGCAGGCGATCGCCCTACTGCAAGATGTGCTGCAAATTCTAGAGTTTGTGCATCAGCAACAGGTGATTCACCGTGATGTCAATCCGCGCAATCTAATTCGGCGGCAACAAGATCAAAAACTAGTTCTGATTGATTTCGGCGCAGTCAAGCAAATTAGCACTACGCTTTTGCAAGCAGGACAAGCCCCCCGCACGGTCGCGATCGGCACTCCCGGATATTTGCCGATTGAGCAAGCCACAGGAAACCCACAACCTACCAGTGATTTGTATGCGCTGGGAATGGTAGCAATTCAAGCCCTGACAGGGTTAGCTCCTCAAGACTTACCCAAAGACTCCAATTCAGGGGATCTGCTTTGGCACCCTTCCGCCACGGTGAGTCCTGAGTTGCAAAATATCTTGGATAAGATGGTGCGCTATGACTTTCGCGATCGCTACCAATCTGCCACGCAAGTTTTAGCTGCTCTCAAGGATCTGAAAACGACTCCAGCGGCAACAGTGGCGATCGCACCCAAGCACCGTTCTGTCTTGCAAACCCAACTGCCTAAACTCACTTCTTGGCGAAAGAGTACCTTGCTTGGAGGAGTGGTGGTAACGATTGGGGCGATCGCGGCAGTCTTCGGCGTGCGCTATTTCAACTTCTCCAGTGCTACCGATCTGTACCAGAAGGGAGAAACTCTAGCAGCACTGCAACGCTACCCGGAAGCTTTAGCGGCCTACGACAAAGCCATTCAGATTCGGCAGGATTATCCAGAAGCGTGGAACGGTAAGGGTGAGGTGCTAACTCAGCTCAAGCAGTACCCCAAAGCGCTAGATGCTTACGATCGCGCCATTCAGATTGATCCGCAGTCTTGGGAAAGCTGGAGCGATCGCGGCTTGCTGTTGAACGCTTGGCAACGACATAACGAGGCGTTGCAATCCTTTAATCAAGCGATCGCTCTCAACATCGATGCTCCGGAAGCCTGGAACGGTAAAGGTCAAGCCTTGATTGGAGCCAAACGCTACGACGAAGCGATCGCCGCCTTTAAGCAAGCGGTGACGTTGCAACCGGATTCGGCTCCTGCTTGGTATGGACAAGGTTGGGCGCTGCACAATCTGCAAAAGTATGCCGAGGCAGTGAAAGCCTACGACAAAGCGGTGGAAATTAAGTCGGACTATCACCTAGCTTGGTACAACCGGGGCAATTCACTAAGTAGTTTGCAGAAGTACCAAGAGGCGATCGCCTCCTATGACAAGGCAGTACAGTTTCAGCCACGCTTCTATCAAGCTTGGTACAGTCGGGGCAATATGCAGAGCAACCTCCAACAATACGAGGCAGCGCTGGAGTCTTATGAGCAGGTGACGAAGCTTCAGACTAGTTACTACCCTGCTTTTTACAGTCGGGCTTGGACGCTGCATCGCTTGCAACGATACGAGGAGGCGATTGCCGCTTACGACAAAGCTTTAGACCTCAACCCCAACGATTACTTGGCTTGGTATAACCGAGGCAATGCCCTCTACAACTTGAAGCGCTACGACAAGGCGATCGCATCTTACGATCAAGCCCTACAAATCCAACCCGATCACTCCGAAAGTTGGTACAGCCTGGGCAATGCCCTGAGCAATACAAAACGCTATCCCGATGCTTTGGTGGCTTATGAAAAAGCATTGCAGTACAAGTCGGATTACCGAGAAGCCAGTGAAGCCCGCGATCGACTTAAGCGGCAACTAGAGGCCCAAGAGCGGGAGCAAAAACCGGATGAATTGAAAGTAGAAGGCGCTCGGACTTCAGAGGAGCAAGAGCCAGAACCACCAGCAGAAGAGCAAAACTCTGATGAGCAAAAGGAGGAGGGCGATCGTTCTCTGTAGTAGCTGAGGTGAGACAAAATGACAGCTAAGATAATCGAATTACTAGATGTAGTAGCGCTGACAGTTGATCTGCCGCAGTACAACTTGTGGCGTGGTCAAGTGGGTACCATCGTTGAAATCTTGGCTGATGGGGAAGCATTTGAAGTGGAGTTCAGCGATCGCAACGGACGAGCTTACGAATCAATGGGCTTACAACCAGAGCAAATGATGGTATTGCGTTTTGAGCCAGCCTCCCCTGCTCAGGTTCTCAAATGGTTACAGCGTGAATAGTCAACCCAACTACTTAGTAGATATTTGTAGTACTGGATTGAAAAAAATAGGACTTTAAAGATTTCTAAAAACTGAAGCCAAGATTCAAACGACTTATGAGCACTGAGATAACCATTACTTTGCCAGATGAGGTTTATCAACGAGCAGAGCGCTTTGCCCGTTTGGCGAACCGTGATGTTGCTAGCGTTTTAGCAGATACAATTCAACTCTCAATCCCACCTGTCAGAGCGGATATTGTTGAGCTTGAGCCTATTTCTACTTTGTCTGATGAGCAGGTGTTGTTATTGACAGAACTGCAAATGGAACCCGCTCAGGATGCTCGGTTGAGTGAATTGCTCGATCGCCAACAGGCAGGTACTCTAGCTGAAGAGGAGCGTTTAGAGCTACAAATCCTGATGCAAATTTATCAAGAAGGACTACTACGAAAAGCAACTGCCCTCAGTGAAGCCGTGAAACGTCAGTTAATTGAACCCCTTAGCCAGTGAGCCAGATTCCTGAAGAGGTCCGGGCAAGAATAAGGATGCAAGCCAACAATCAGTGTGGTTATTGCCGTAGTTTGCAAAAGTACGTTTTGGGAGTTTTGGAAATTGATCACATCATTCCTAAAGCGGCAGGTGGAACTGATGAGGAAGAAAATTTGTGGTTAGCTTGTCGTCTCTGTAATGCTTACAAAGGCACCCAAACTCATGGCAGAGATCCAGTCACTAATCGCAAAGCCAAGTTATTCAATCCTCTTCACCAAAAGTGGTCGCGCCATTTTACCTGGACTAACAATGGTACTCATATTTCAGGAACTACTGCCTGTGGTCGTGCCACTGTCCTGGCTCTGCAACTCAATAATCCTTATGCTGTTACGGTCAGGCAAGCATGGGTATCTGCTGGTTGGCATCCACCATCTGATACTAATGAAAACCTTTAGTGTCAAGCTCAAACCTACTTGCTGTCGCTAGACGTAATCGATTAAAGGCCCAGCAGCAGTTGAAGTAAAATTGGTTTTTGGTATGGGACTTGATGCCTGGGTTTACTGTAATTGCTTTCGTGATGGAAAACTGCGTGAACCGCCTAAAGTAAGGTGGAAAGTCTATGTTGAGGAGACAGGAGGGATTGCTTGCGTTACTCAGCAATTAGAGGAGCAAATTGCCTTTGACCAATGGTTGGCATTGCGGGCTTGTGAGCACAGAAATGGAATGCTTTTACATCATCACCTTGGAAATATAGCTCTCATTGCTTTACTACGGTCAGAGCTAAACTGTTTTCCCGATGACTTTCCAGTACTACTAAGGCAAGTTTTGTACGATGGCGTGCATAGTGGTGACTATTTGGCACCAGGTGATATTGCTAGGCTGCAGCTTGAAATTGAAAGGCTCAAAGCGTTCCGATGTAGCAGTAGCGAGGCACAAAATTTCGTTGATGAGTTTTGTCGTCAAAGGAAAGAGTTAGTGGAATGTTCAAAGATGATGAACAACCCTATTGTTTTTTGACGCAGTCATTGCTCCTTGGATAACTCTAGTAAAAATGAACCAGTAAGTACGGGATGCCGTTCGCAGTTGAGGGATTAGCAGCGATAGAATCATTAAGGACTGTTTAGCGCTGCCCTTCATGTCTCAACGCTCCCGTTCTGCCAAAAGCAAATCCACCGAACCTACCAATGGACACCATCCATCCCAGGCGAAGTCAGTGGACCAAAACACCATTCGGATTCGAGGGGCGCGGCAACATAACCTCAAGAACATCGACCTCGAACTGCCCCGCGATCGCCTCATCGTCTTTACCGGGGTGTCTGGATCTGGCAAATCTTCCTTAGCGTTTGACACCATTTTCGCCGAAGGGCAGCGGCGTTACGTCGAGTCCCTCAGTGCCTACGCGCGGCAATTTTTGGGCCAAGTCGATAAACCCGATGTCGATGCGATCGAAGGACTCAGCCCTGCCATTTCCATCGACCAAAAATCCACCTCCCACAACCCCCGCTCCACCGTCGGCACCGTCACTGAAATTTACGACTACCTGAGACTCTTGTTTGGGCGGGCAGGTGAACCCCACTGTCCCCACTGCGATCGCTCCATTGCACCCCAGACCATCGACCAAATGTGCGATCGCATCATGGAACTGCCTGATCGCACCCGCTTCCAGATTTTGGCTCCTGTGGTTCGGGGCAAGAAGGGCACCCATAAGAAATTACTCTCCAGCCTCACCTCCGAAGGCTTTGTCCGGGTGCGAGTCAATGGCGAAGTGCGCGACCTCAGCGACTCCATCGAGCTAGAGAAAAACCAAGCCCACAACATCGAAATTGTGGTCGATCGCTTGGTCAAGAAGCCTGAGTTAGAAGAACGTCTAGTCGATTCACTCACCACCTGTTTACGGCACTCCGAAGGCATCGCGATCGTCGATATTCTGTCTGCCTCGGATGCTGAGTCTGGTGCAGATTCCAATGTGGTTGCTCTACCGACGGGAAAAAACGCAGCTAAAAATTCAGTGCCAGTAGCCGCAGAATCCGGTGGGCAGTACGGGCTACCACGAGAACTAGTGTTTTCAGAAAACTTCGCCTGCCCAGAACATGGTGCGGTGATGGAAGAGCTGTCTCCCCGTTTGTTCTCCTTCAACTCGCCCTATGGCGCTTGCCCCAACTGTCATGGTTTGGGCAGTCATCGCACTTTCTCAGCGGATTTGGTAGTGCCGAATCCAGCTTTGCCCGTCTATGCCGCGATCGCCCCTTGGTCAGACAAAGACAACACCTACTATCTCTCTCTGCTCTACAGCGTTGGGGAAGCTTACGGTTTTGACATTCAAACCCCTTGGAACAAGCTCACCCGTGAGCAACAGCAGATCATCCTCAATGGCTCCAAAGACGCGATCAAGATTGAAGTCGATTCCCGCTACCGCGATCAGAAAAGCTACGTGCGGCGCTATGAAGGTGCCCTCAACATTCTTCAGCGCCAATATGAAGAAGCCAGTTCTGATCTCTACAAGCAAAAGCTAGAGCAATATCTAGTGGATCAACCTTGTGATGTCTGTCGGGGGCGACGGTTGAAGCCAGAGTCGCTGAGCGTGCGACTGGGCCAATACCGGATTAATGAGCTGACTGGCGTTTCGATTCAAGAATGCCTGAGCCGAGTAGAGGGTTTGAAGCTGAGCGATCGCCAAGCCACAATCGGAGATTTGGTATTGCGCGAAATCAAAGCCCGCTTGCAATTTCTGCTGGATGTGGGTCTAGATTACCTAACACTCGATCGCACCGCTATGACTCTCTCAGGAGGAGAGGCACAACGAATTCGGCTAGCGACTCAAATTGGCTCTGGTTTGACAGGTGTGCTCTATGTCTTGGATGAACCCAGCATTGGCCTGCACCAGCGCGATAATGGTCGCTTGCTCCGCACCCTTAACAAGCTTCGTACCCTGGGCAATACGCTGATTGTGGTCGAGCACGATGAAGAAACCATTCGCGCTGCCGATCACCTGGTAGACATCGGCCCTGGCGCAGGGATTCACGGCGGCAATATTGTCGCCCAAGGCAGCTTTGAGGACATTCTAGCGGCTCCCGATTCTCTAACTGGGGCTTACTTATCGGGGCGGCAGGTGATTCATACGCCAGCCGAACGACGAGAAGGCAATGGCCGAGCTTTGAAGATCAAAAATGCTTCTCGTAACAACCTGAAGCAGGTAAGTGTCGAAATTCCTTTAGGAAAATTGGTTTGCGTCACGGGTGTGTCGGGGTCGGGCAAATCCACTCTGATCAATGAACTACTCTATCCGGCGCTACAACACCATTTTGGTCACAAAGTTCCCTTTCCCAAGGAAATGGAAGCGTTAGATGGTCTGAATGCCCTCGACAAAGTGATTGTGATCGATCAGTCTCCGATTGGTCGCACGCCTCGCTCCAACCCTGCCACCTATACAGGCGCGTTTGATGTGATTCGAGATGTGTTTGCGGAGACGATCGAAGCCAAAGCCAGAGGCTACAAACCCGGACAATTCTCCTTCAACGTCAAAGGGGGACGCTGTGAGGCTTGTAGTGGGCAGGGTGTGAACGTGATCGAGATGAACTTCCTGCCCGATGTTTATGTGCAATGCGATGTCTGCAAGGGAGCGCGCTATAACCGCGAAACCCTCCAGGTGAAGTACAAGAACAAATCGATCGCCGATGTCCTCAACATGACGGTGGAGGAAGCCTATGAGTTTTTCAAAAACATTCCCCAAGCCTCTAACCGCCTGCAAACGTTAGTGGATGTGGGTTTGGGCTATATCCGTCTCGGGCAAACGGCACCTACCCTCTCTGGTGGGGAAGCCCAACGAGTGAAACTAGCCACCGAGCTATCTCGCCGCGCCACAGGCAAGACTCTCTACCTAATCGATGAACCCACGACAGGGCTTTCATTCTACGATGTCCACAAGTTGCTGGATGTGGTGCAGCGCTTGGTAGACAAGGGCAACTCGGTCTTGGTGATCGAACACAACCTAGATGTGATTCGCTGCTCGGATTGGGTGATTGACCTGGGGCCAGAAGGCGGCGACAAAGGTGGCGAAATTATTGCCGTGGGCACTCCAGAGGACGTGGCTCAGAGTGAGCGATCGCATACTGGGCACTATCTCAAGCAAGTCCTAGAGCAATATCGCTCTCTGGCTCCCACAGAGTGAATCTTAGAGGGGATTTAAGACGACTATTTTTTGTCTAAAAGTGAGTGGCAAGCCTACCTTCACTGCTCAAAATTAGTTATGTCTGAATCTTGGACTCACGCTTATATCTCGACCAACGGCATCAACTTGCACTATGTCACTCAAGGTGAAGGGCCGTTGATGTTGATGCTGCACGGTTTTCCAGAGTTTTGGTATTCCTGGCGCAAACAAATTCCGGAATTTGCCCAGGACTACAAAGTAGTAGCGCTGGATCTGCGCGGCTATAACGATAGCGATAAGCCGCCAGAAAAATCCGCCTACGTGATGGCAGAGTTCATCAAAGACATCAAAGGCATCATCCAGGGATTGGGGTATGACCAATGTGTGCTAGTAGGCCATGACTGGGGAGGCGCGATCGCCTGGAATTTCGCCTACACCTATCCAGAAATGCTCGATCGCTTGATTATTCTAAACTTGCCGCACCCAGCCAAGTTTGCCGAAGGACTCCGCACCCCACAACAGCTACTTCGCAGTTCCTATATCTTTTTCTTCCAATTACCTTGGTTGCCAGAGTGGCTTATTGAAGCAGGCAACTATCAACCGCTTGATGTAGCTTTTAAGGGGATGGCAGTGCATAAAGAGGCATTTACCGTCACGGATATCCAAGCCTATAAACAGGCAGCAGCTAAACCAGGTGCCCTGACAGCAATGCTGAACTACTACCGCAACGCCTTTCAGCAAGGGTTGTTTAAGCCAAGCTGGGGAGTCTTAGAAGTGCCAACTCTGATGATTTGGGGCGAGCAGGATCAGGCGCTAGGCAAAGAACTTACCTACGGGACTGAACAATATGTAAGAGATTTTCAGATTAAATATATTTCTGACTCTAGCCACTGGGTGCAACAAGAACAGCCGCAGCTCGTGAATCAGTACATGCGTGAGTTTTTATCCAAGAAGTAGTCTTAAGGGTGATTTACTAGACCGGGAAAGCTTGTATACCAGTGGTCTGACCTTCAAAGGTAGAACGAAGTCATGAGTCAAGGAAACGCCGAAGTTTGCTCTGCTTGCGGTGTCAAAATTTTGAGAATTCCGACTGGCGATCGCGTCTTGTTCTCCGTTGGCCCACCGGGGACTAGGGCCACGCTATGGGCTAGGGTTTGCCAATTTACGCAAAAACCAGGCTGCATCAACAAAGACAGAGATGCAGTCGGAGAGATTAAACAGAACGACTACTACCAAGCTGAACTATAGAAAAAGCGATCGCCCTCTTTGAAGCTAGGAGAGCGATCGCTTTTTAATTGACCATTTGGAGGGCAGCTCGCGGTTGAATACGCTATAACTACCACTTCAAGAGATTGAACTGTTCCATGTCTACGGTGTCACGGTTGCGGTAAATAGCTAGCACGATTGCCAAACCCACTGCTGCCTCTGCTGCCGCGATCGTAATCACAAATACCGTGAATACCTGACCTTTAATCTCTGCAGAGTCGAGGTAGTTCGAGAACGCCATCAAATTTAGGTTGACGGAGTTCAGCAACAATTCGATTGACATCAATACTCGTACCGCATTCCGGCTGGTGACGAGGCCATAAATGCCAATGCAAAAAAGGGCAGCCGCTAACAGCAAAAAGTATTCAAGTTGCATAGATCTCCTCACGGGTGACTAAACGAATCAACTAAAAGCTTAGAAATCAACACCATCATGGAATGGTTGGGATTAAGGAGCTAAGCGATCGCTGGGGGTCACTGGTCCTTCAGCACCCGATTGGGATGATTTAATTCGACTTCCACTTAAAGCGGGAACTGCTTCTCTAGGCCGTTCTTGTAAGGTAAAAACTTGGCGTTGGGTTTGCGTAGTGGAGGTGTCGTCTGGTAGGAACTCACGACGAGCCAAGATAATTGCGCCCACCAAAGCCATTAGCAGCAAGATCGAGGCCAATTCAAACGGCAGTAAAAAGTCACTGAAGAAGTGTTTGCCAATCACCACAATGGCGTCATCTCCAGCACTAGGCGCATTTGAGAGAGACCAAGGAGTTGAAAGCACCATAGTGCTGAGCAGGGCAAACAGACTTACACAAACCAATCCAGTTAGTGCCTGCCGCACCCAAGCATTGGGCATAGGCTTGAAGTCTTCTCGCTTGTTTACCAACATAATGGCAAACAGAATCAAGACGTTGACGGCTCCTACATAGATGAGTACTTGAGCCGCAGCGACAAAGCCTGCATTCAGCAAAATGTACAGCCCAGCGATGCTGATAAACACGCCACCAAGCAAGAAAGCTGAATAAACGATATTAGACAGCAACACGACACCGAGAGCTGCTCCAATCATCATCAGACCTAGCAGGCCAAATGAGACAATCTGAACTCCTTCCGCTAGATTCACAATCCTTTGATCTCCTTAGAATGCATGCATACCCAGCCAATTATGCTTGGGTCTTCTCAGAATTTTGCTCAAGCTGCTCTGAAATCTCTTCCGGACGCTGGCCTGCTCGCTGGCTACCGGGGGGCAGATCATGAGGGTCCATAACACCCTTAGGTAAGTAAACCAACTCTCGTAGTGGTGTCACCATAGGGTCATCTGTAACTTTATACGGTAAGCGACCTAGAGCCACGTTGTCATAGTTCAGCTGGTGGCGATCGTAGGTCGATAACTCGTAATCCTCTGTCATTGACAGACAGTTGGTGGGGCAATATTCCACACAGTTACCGCAGAAGATACAAACTCCAAAGTCAATGCTGTAGTGCTTGAGCTGTTTCTTCTTGGTTTCTTTGTTGAATTCCCAATCTACGACTGGCAGGTTGATCGGGCAAACCCGGACGCAGACTTCACAGGAGATACATTTGTCGTATTCAAAATGAATCCGCCCCCGAAACCGCTCGGAGGGAATTAGTTTCTCGTAAGGATATTGAACCGTAATGGGGCGTCGGCGCATGTGGTCGAAGGTTACGGATAAGCCCTGACCGATGTAGCGAGCGGCTTGTACCGCTTCTTTGGTGTAGTCGCCAACTTGTTTGAGGAACTTGAGCATGGAGTCACCGTTCTTGAATGATGAAGGATGGAGCTTGCTTCTCAAAAGGAGGGGGATGAAGTTGGATGCAGTTGGCTAACAATTCACACCAGCTTCATCCTGGGCTGTTTACTGGGCTGTTTAAGTGGCTGGTTTAGCTACCATTAGCCACCAAAGGCAAAGGGGAAGGTGAGCTTGAGGGCAGCAGTCAGTAATAGGTTCACCAAGCCAACGGGTAGAAGAAACTTCCAACCTAAGTCGAGGAGTTGGTCAATCCGTACCCGTGGCACTGTCCAACGGAGCAGAATCGCCAGGAAGATGAGGAAATAGGCTTTGAGCAGGGTCATGGTGATGCCCAAGGTTGCAGTGATGATTTGCAACCAAGGAGTCGTTTCGCTAATGCCGAACCAGTTAGAAATCAAACTCAGAGGGATGGGAGATTCCCAACCACCCAGGTATAGCACAGCGACAAAGAGAGCTGAGAGCACTAAGTTGACATAGGAACCAAGGTAGAAGAGGCCAAACTTCATTCCGGTGTACTCAGTTTGGTAACCAGCGACCAGTTCTTCTTCTGCTTCTGGCAAGTCAAAGGGAAGGCGCTCACATTCAGCGAGGGCAGCAATCCAGAAAATCAAGAAGCCTACAGGTTGCCGCCAAATATTCCAGCCTAGAATGCCGTAGCCAGCTTGTTGGTTGACGATGTCAATCGTGCTGAGGCTGTTCGACATCATCACGATCGCTAAGACCGACAAAGCGAGGGGAATTTCATAGCTAATCGACTGAGCTGCTGCCCGCAAACCTCCAATCAAGGAGTACTTGTTATTGGAGGCATACCCAGCCATTAGCAAGCCGATTGGGGTAATGCTAGCGAGGGCAATCCAGAGAAAGACGCCGATGCTGAGGTCAGTAATTAAAAGATTTTGTCCGAAGGGCACGATCAGGTAGGACAGAAACACCGGAATCACGACGATCGCGGGGCCTAGGGTAAACAGCAGGGGATCAGCTTTTAAGGGGACAATATCCTCTTTCAGAACTAGCTTGAGGCCGTCTGCCAAGGGTGCCAATGCGCCCATAGGCCCAATAAACTCTGGGCCAATCCGCTGTTGTGCGGCAGCGGAGATTTTTCGCTCTAGCCAGACACAAGCTAATACACCGACTGTCGCGCCTATCAGCATCACGACCATCGGCAGGGGGAGCCAAACCAATCTGGCAATGTCGGCAGGCAAGCCCAGTTGCACAAGCGCTTGGATAAAACTTCCTTGTAGGTCAATTCCTGGATTCATGTTTTCAATAATGGCGATCGCTGAGTTCGTTCAACCAAACTACGAAGCTGCTGGGTAGGCAGCTTCGTAGTTTGTGGTTGCTGTCTGAGTTCTCAGTCCAGCAACACCCTAGATAGGGATTGATCAGTAAGTTTCTTTATGAAGAATGTTTGACCTCTACAGTGCTTAGTATATCGCTGGACGGCCTTGTCAGTGGTCTTAGAAATAAGAAGTTCTACCTATCGAATTTCTAGAATCTTTCGCTCAGGATGGCAGATCTGCCTCGGTTCCACGTCATCCAAAAATCTAATTCGCTAAAACTCTATGGATGCTATAGAAAAAGCTGTTGGGTTATCAGAGGCGCACTTCTCATAACTCATTTAGCTATTGCAATACAAAAAACCCCCAAACAACATGCTTGAGGGCTGGAGTTCCTGAAAATCGTCACTTCGCCCATCCTACAAGCTTGATCCCGAACAGCAAGGGGGGTATGACCCATCACTAGCCGATTTTAGAGGACGTTTCCGTTTGGGAGAGGCGATCGCAGTTGCAAAACCAAAGAGTTGGCAGAATGTGACTACCGCTTCTCAATGGGCACATAGGGAGCTTCGTGAGTCCCGGTATAGATCTGGGTGGGGCGGAAAATGCGGTTTTCGGCGAGTTGTTCTTTCCAGTGGGCCAGCCAACCAGCCACCCGCGAGATGGCAAAGACAGGCGTAAACAAATCGGTGGGAATGCCCAATTTGCTGTAGACCAGACCAGAGTAGAAATCTACGTTAGGATAAATTCCCTTGTGGGCCAATTTTTCTGCTACAGCCTGCTCTAGCTCGATCGCAATATCGTAGTACTTATCTCGGCCAAACTTCTCGAATAGCTGTTCGGCCAGATTTTGCAAGATGGTGGCTCTGGGGTCTTTGACTTTGTAGACACGGTGCCCAAAGCCCATAATTTTCGCTTTGCGCTCCAACAGGTCATCTAGGTAAGGGCGGACATTAGCAACAGAGCCAATCCCTTCCAGCATCGCCACCACTTCTTCGTTCGCGCCCCCGTGGAGCGGGCCAGCCAAGGTGCCAACAGCTGAAGCAATCACGGCATAGGGGTCAGTCAGGGTCGAGGCTGTGACCATTGCCGAAAAAGTCGAAGCATTGATCGTGTGCTCGGCATGTAGCGTCAGGCAAACATCAAAGACTCGTGCGGCTAAAGGGTCTGGTTCTTGCTCATTCAGCATGTACAAGAAGTTAGCAGCATAGCCCAAATCATCTCTGGGCTGGACTGGGTCGTTGCCTTTGCGAATCAGTTGGAATGCCGCTACCATGGTTGGAATTTTGGCGAGCAAACGCACCGCTGCCGCACGAATATAAGCGGGGTTGTGCAGATCCCGGCGAGAGTAGAACAGACCCAGCGCGGCGGCTGAAGCTTGCAGCGCATCCATAGGGTGCCCGCTTTCTGGGAAGCATTTCATCATGTCCCGCACACGGAATTTTACGCGGCGGTGGTACTGAATTTCATCTTGAAAGGCAGTGAGTTCTGCTTGGGTCGGCAATTCGCCCCAAATCAGTAAATAGGCAGTTTCCAGGAAGGTACTCTTTTCTGCGAGTTCTTCAATCCGGATACCGCGATATTCCAGAACACCGCGCTGACCATCAACGTAGCTAATACTGGATTGGGTGGCAGGAATATTCTCTAGACCTGGCCGATACTCGCAGATAGACATGGCTCTACCGTCCGGTTGCTTAAGACATACTGAGGCTATATGACGACGGGGTGCAGGGGTGAAACTCCTGCGTAGGGGCACCGCCCCCACCCCCTTGTTCACAAACAGGTTGTGAACCCTATATCTAGGCTAACTTACCAGAAAACTGCTAGGGAAGTGTTATAGCAAGAACTTCGGTGGGCTGAGCCAAAATAGAGAACTATTTGCGATCGCCTGACCCGATCCTGGGATTGTTAGCCCAATCACTCCAGCTTTTTTTAATACCAAACCATCCCGCGCTTGTCCCCAAACCAGGGTTTCTACCCAGTTGCCCAGATCTGGCTGATGCCCCACGATCGCTAAACGAGCATTAGGGTGCGATCGCTGCCACTCATCAAACCAGATTAACCAAGCCTCTAAACTGCCATTGGGCGCTAAATAGTCTGATACTTCTAGCTGAGAACTTAAGCCCTCAGATTGCAAGATTTCTGCTGTCTGATGTGCCCGGACTAGAGGACTTGTGAGAATTAAGTCAAATTGCAGCTTGAGTTCAACCAAGCGCTTGGCAACCTGACGAGTTTTGCGACGACCCTCCTCGGTGAGAGGGCGATCGTCATCGTGAGCATAAGTACCCCGCTCTGCCGCAATGCCGTGACGGATGAAGTAGAGATCAGACATCGCAACTCCTTGCTAAAAGCAATCTAACCCCAGCCCCTTCCCCAAGCTAAATTCAAAGCCCCTCTTTTGTAGGAGAGGGGTTTGGGGAGAGGTCAACAGCCTAAGCGAGCTAAATAAACGTATCTTCCGGGTTCACCAGTCGCAGCAGCTTTTGCTTGATTTGGGCATCAAAGACTTCCCATTTCATCTTGGCGTACTCAGCATTCTCGTTGAAGCCAGAGAGAAATCCCATCGGAATTTCAAACCCGCCTGCGGTGAAGCGACCGCCACCAAAAAAACGGCCTTGGGCATCTTGACCAAAGGCTTCCTTAATAAACTCGTCCGGGTCGAGAGTAATCTTGCTAGTTCGCAAGGAGCCAATCACGACTTCGAGTTCTTCGTCCTCATCATGCACAATGCCATAAACTACAGCCGTATGGACGTTTTCTTCTGTGACCAAAAAGTCTGCGGCTTGCGGAATGGCATCGCGATCGTCGTAGCGTAAGTAACCCACCCCAGCGATCGAGAAGTTGTTTTGCACAATCCGGTTGCGCAGCGATCGCTCAATCACGTCCATCACCCGTTTAGAACGAGCGGACTGAAGGACTGCGTTGAGCAACTGGGTGTCGTAGAACCGACTCAAATAGGCAGCAGCGAGAAAGTCTTCCTCTTGCGCCTGCATCAGAGTATTAGTGTCAGAGCGCAGACCATGCATTAAGGCAGTGGCACACTTCACATGCTGGCTAATGCTGCTATCTAAAGTTAGTAAGCCTGCTTGGAGATAGTGAGCGCAAATGGTGGCAGTGGCACGGGTATGAGGGCGAATGTCGCAGAATTCTGGATTGAGTCCACCCTGCATACTATGGTGGTCGATCACCACAGTGACTGGGATGCCTGCTTGCTGCACTAAGCTGAGAAGTTGGCTGGTGGTGCCTTGGTTGTCAATCAGGGCACAGCCTTGATAAGCCGATAAATCTTTAGTCCTGGTACTTTGCGCCGTCCAGCGCTGTACAGGCAGATTGGTGAGCTTGACCAAGGCAATGTTTTCTTGGTGGCTAAGGGTGCCAGCGTAAACAATTTCACACTGGATGTTGTACTGTTCTGCAATCAGCTTGTAGGCCCAGGCAGAAGACAAGGCATCTGGATCTGGAAAATCTTGCAGAATAATCAGTTGTCGCTCGCCTTGGTGGCGTTCTAAAGTTTGGCGGAGCGCTTCTACTTTCTGGTCAGGTTTGGAGTCAAATGAGCGGTGAACTTGGCGATCGCTGACATTTGGAGTAGATCGAACCTCTGGATACTCAACCACTGGATGTTCAACAGACTTAGCTTCCACGATAGGTTCTGCCGCTGATTCTGAGTTTAAAACTAAACTGTTGCGAGCCCTAAGCGAATTAGATGGCATACTGGCACAAAGTTGGGGTTAGAAGTCTCGTCTCCCAATCGCAGCAAGGCTAGCTTGGCAAGAATCAGCGATTGAGCCGTCGATCTGTACATTCTGATCTTCGCAAAAAACTCGCAGAACGACATACTACCCGCAGAGTACCTACGAAGCGGTAGATAGCGCCAGCATCCCACTTTACCTCTCAGGCGCTAAAAACACCAATTAAAAACCCCGTGCTTGCCTAAACACGGGGGTCAGATACCAATTACATATTTGCGCCATTCCTGATGCCCGCCGTTTTTGACGTGCTTTGTGACTTCAAAGTAGAGGCCACTATGAGGTTTGCGCGGTGGATACTCTAGCGGCATGTTGGCTTCTTTCGGAGTGCGGTTGCCTTTTTTGACATTACAGCGAACACAAGCAGTCACAATATTTTCCCAGCTATCACCGCCGCCTCGCGATCGCGGGATGACATGATCGAGGGTCAGGTCGTCGCCGCTGTAGCCACAGTATTGACAAGAGTGACTATCTCGGTGGAGGATATTTCGTCGGGTGAGTGGAATTTCCTTATAAGGAACCCGGACATAATGCCGCAGCCGAATCACCGTTGGCAGTGGAAAATCAGAGTAGACACATTTGCCGTTGTGTTCTACCTGTTCTGCTTTGCCTTTGAGAAGTAAAACGATCGCCCGTCGCCAGCTCGTAATGTTGAGTGGTTCGTAGGAGGCGTTTAGCACCAGAACCTTGCTCATTGATGGTTGACAGAGAGAATATTTTTACAGATAGTAACACAGCTAACATCTGCTCTGCCGCACCTAGAAGGGAGTTAAGCCTAGCTAGGCCGCTTCAATCTCAGAAACAGCTTTTCTTCCCATTAGAAGATAAGTTTTCATGGCTCCCCTGCCCTTGATCGGAATTTCGCCCCGCTCGATAAACAAGTACTTGTCTTTGAGGCATTGGTAGGTGCTGGCTGTCACCTGAATGCAACCCGCTATCCCTTCCGATTCCATCCGACTCGCAATGTTGACGGTGTCGCCCCAGAGGTCGTAGATAAACTTCTTGATCCCGATCACCCCAGCTACCACGGGGCCTGTATTGATGCCAATCCGAATCGGAAAGATTTCTTCTTGCTCTAAGTTGAGTTGGGCGATCGCGGTCTGCATATCCAAGGCCATTTCAGCCATCGCCTCAGCATGGTCTTGGCGAGGCAGAGGCACCCCCCCAACTGCCATATAGGCATCACCAATGGTTTTGATTTTCTCTAGGCCGTGGCGTTCGGCTAAGCGGTCAAAGGCAGAGAAAATTTGGTTGAGCAAATTGACCAGCTCGGTGGGCGACATGCGAGCCGCCAGTTGCGTAAAGTTGACGATGTCAGCAAAGAGCACCGTCACGGATGGGAAGCTATCCGCGATCGCGCCAGGACTTTGCTTGAGTTTTTCGGCGATCGCTTGGGGCAGAATATTGAGCAATAATTCTTCGCTTTTGGCCTGCTGCAACCGCAAAGCAGATTCAAACCGCTTGCGATCGGTGATGTCGGCCACAGTGCCTTCATAGTAGAGAAGTTGCCCTTTGGCATCATGCACCGCCCGTGCGGTTTCAGAAATCCAAATCTGGTTGCCATCTCGCCGAATCACCTCTGATTCAAAGCGAGATACCACTCCCTCTGCTTCTAAAGCCAGGATGAATTCGCTGCGGCGATCAGGTTCTATATAAAGCTGCTCAGCATTGGTCAGATTGGCGATCAAATCCTCAGGGCTACTGTAACCGTAAATTTTAGCCAGAGCGGGGTTGGCACTGAGGTAACTGCCGTTGGGTGCCGTTTGGAAAATCCCTTCCAATGAGTTCTCAAAAATACTACGATATTTCTCTTCAGCGAGGCGTAACGCTTCTTCCGCTCGTTTCCGTTGCATCACCGAGCCTAGCTGTGTGGCTACCGCTGACACCAGTTCGACTAAGCTTCGATCTTCTTCTCTCGCCTCAAACATAAAAAAGACCAGGATAGCTAGCACCTCACTATCTGCGGTAATCGGTACCCCAAACCCTGCCCTCAGACCTACCTCAAGCGCAATATGCACTCTCATAAAGTGGTGATGTGCTTCCTGGGAGACATCCTGAATCCACTCTGGTTCCTTAGAGAGCCAGACTCGGCCTGGGAGGCCCGTTCCCAAGGGAAACGTAAAGGCTTCGCTTAAATACCGAAAATCCTCCATCACAGCAGAGTTGCTATACCAAGCTGGGCTGAGTTCTAACCCTGCTCGTTCTGGGGTCAAGACCCAAGCTTCTCCATAATCCCAATCGGTCGCTTCACAAACTTTAGTCAGAGCCACTTTGAGAGCGGTGGCAAAATCTTCAGCTTCACTAATCGCTTGAGTGACGTTTTGCAGCAATTGGACGGCTGTAGCTGCCTGCTTACGTTTGGTGATGTCGTAGAGAGTGCCGGATACCCCTAAAACCCGACCCTTGGCATCTAAGGTGAGTTGGGATTCTAATTCCATCCAGCACAGCTTGCTGTCTTTGCTCACAAGCCGTACTTCAGCTCGGTAATCGGTTGCCTCTTGGGTCATCAAGCGCTGAAATTGCTGCCGATGATGAGGTCGATCTTCTGGGTGAATGTAGCTGAGAAAAGGTTTGCCTAGGCTTTCCTCTAAAGCAAACCCAGTAATTTTGTCCCAGGCAGGGTTGAGAAACTGCCAAAGCCCTGCCCCATCAATTTGAAAAATGACTTCTTTAACGTGATCGACGACCGACCGATAGCTCTCCTGGCTGTGGCGGAGCTGTCGTTGAGATTTTCCTAATGCTTCTAGCATTTGATTGATCGCCGCACCCAGACTAGATAGCTCATCTGAACCCAGGGCCGCTACTCGCAGCGAGAAATCTCCACAGGTGGTAATTTTGCTAACTTCTCGAATCAGGTGAGCGAGTCGTCGCAGTACGAGCCGCTCTAGAAGCAACAGTGTGCCACTGCCAAACCCTAAACCAATCACGAGCAACGTTAAAAACAAATAGCGCTGACTGGCTTGCCCTTGCTGATAAATTCGTCTCGGTAGCTCTACGCGCAAGAGCACTGCTGGTTTTCCATTTAGGTCGTTGATTAAGGTGTAGCCTGCGATCGCTTCTCGGTTGAGGGGGTGGACAAAAATGCGATCGCTTTCACTTGCCGTCCGAGAGATTATTGGAGGGGCTGGAGAGGCTATTTGAGATCTTGGCTGGAATTGACGAGTTAAATGAGTTTTCGCGGCAACGAAGTCGAGAGGCAACTGCGGGTCATCAATGCGGTAAACCGAGAGTGCTAAGTGGGTGATGCTGGCAAGACGCTCAACTGTAGTGCTATCTAAATAGCGCCCCATCAGTAAAGTACCTTGAGCAGGCCCTTTGCCTTCTCCGGTCAAAATTAAACTGGAGGCCACCAACATTGGGCCTTCTGGCAACAACACGACTCCTGCTAGCTGATTAGTGGAGCTAGGCGGTTGTAGTAGGGAAGGGTGATTGGCTAGATAAGCTTGAATGCTAGGAGGAATTTCTTTTAGTTGCTGAGTTTGAGAGTCGAAACTTTTGCCAAAAATGGGTTTGCCGGAGGGCTGAGCGTAAAGCATCAGATTGATTTTGAGCCGAGCGATCGTTGCTGTGTTCAGGTTGGTTGTGCGGTAAGTACTGTTACCGTCCTGAATAAACTCATAGGTATCGTTCCACTCGGCCCAGTCATGAACAGTGAAATTTAGTTTGGCAATTTCTTCAGAAAAAGCATCGCTGGCTCGCTCGACGTTGCGTTGAGTGTCTTCTGCTTCTAACTTGGCAAAACTACTCAACAAAATAGTGGATGAGCTGGTATAGAAGACTCCCACGAGGCCAAGCAGCGCCACGCTGATCATCAGTAAAGTTCTCTGGCGCAGTTTCATTGAATTCACTCCGCAGAATTCTGTAACGTTGACGCCTGCATCAGACTCTTCTCCACTTCAGACCCTGTAGTCTCTGATACTTTCTAGCGGTAGGTTGCAACTCAACCATCATTTTGCTTGCTTTCCTGGCGAAGCCCGAAGAATCCAATCGTACGTTTATCCTTCTCTCTAAATCAACATCCTAAATGCGGGTTCGTCTCAGTAAAAATGCTGGACTTGTTGATAGTTTCTTTAACCAAGGGACGCTAACTAAAGGTTGCCACTAAAGAGCATTGTTTGTGCCTACAAATTGGCGTTGGTGATCTCTGGATCATTCACGCAAACTTGTGACAATCCGGCGCACTGGTTAAACTGCTGGTAAATTTTATCAACCAGGCTGGACTCCCAACCCTAGACGGGTGCAAGAGTCCTAGGCCCAGAAGCGACTCTGCGATTAGAGTATGGGTCGCCGAGCGAGATCTGGGAGCTTTAGTTGGGGGCTTCGGTGTTGAAGTGGTGTGAGTGGAAGGAGGGAAGGAATATGTTGGGCTGGGAGCCAAGTTTAAGGACTACATCTTTACAGCGTGAGGTGCCTAGAGAACCTCTGTGTGAGCGGGCTTGGGTAGAAGTCGATTTGAATGCCTTGGCACATAATATTCGGCAGATCAAGGGGTTGCTAGCGCCTAAAACGTCACTCATGGCAGTGGTGAAAGCAGATGCCTATGGTCATGGAGCTGTCACTGTGGCCGAGACGGTGCTGCAACATGGCGCGACTTGGCTAGGAGTCGCAACCATTCCTGAAGGCATTGCGCTCCGAGAGGCAGGCATTGCTGCGCCGATTTTGGTGTTGGGGGCAACCTATACGCCAGAGCAAATCCGGGCGATCGCTCATTGGCAACTCCAGCCCACGCTGGGCAGTCCTAAGCAGGCGTTAGTGTTCTCAGAAACGCTGAGTGACATGTCTCAGCCTCCTTTGTTACCTGTCCATATCAAGCTGGATACAGGCATGTCTCGCCTAGGTACGCCTTGGCAACAAGCAATCGCGTTTGTGCAGTTAGTAGAACGTTTGCCACATTTGAAAATTGCCAGCATTTACTCCCATCTAGCGACTGCCGACAGCCCTGACCCCACGATCATGCGGTTGCAACAAGAACGATTTGAAGCGGCGATCGCCCAACTGCAAGCCACAGGAATAGCGTTGCCTCGGCTGCATTTAGCCAACTCAGCAGCGACTCTGACGGATGCAAATTTACATTACGACTTGGTGCGGGTCGGCCTAGCAATGTATGGTCTCTATCCTGCTCCCCACTTGCAACCAGTGGTAGACCTGAAGCCAGCCCTGCAAGTTAAGGCGCGAGTCACCCAAGTGAAAACAATTCAGCCAGGCACAGGAGTCAGCTACAGTCACAAGTTCGTTGCTGAGCGAGAAATGACGATTGCAGTGGTGGGGATTGGCTATGCCGATGGGGTGCCCCGCAATCTGTCTAATCAACTCACAGGGTTAATCCGGGGACGACGGGTGCGACAGTTAGGCGCAGTAACAATGGATCAGCTAATGATCGATGTAACCGACATTCCCCATTTAGAGGCTGGGGAAGTAGTGACACTGTTAGGCCAAGATGGCCGCGATCGCATTACTGCTGATGACTGGGCCACCACATTAGGCACAATTTCTTGGGAGATCCTGTGTGGTTTCAAGCATCGTTTGCCACGGATAGCTGTCGGACAAAGTTATTCTTCAGAACAGCAACTGTTGTCGTAGTTTTCTGGGGCATTACCAAAACCCTGGCAAATCCTGCTGGGGTAACTCGCGGTTGCCAAACTTAGAAGGGGGGCGATCGCTGCTCCAAGCCCACCAAGCAAAGCCGCACTGACACAGGTAAAACTCTTGCCATTTGCGGCGATGGTTTTCTGTAAACACAGGCGATCGACGATTAATCCAAACTTGTTGGGCTTCTAGGCTGGGTGCGTGACAGTGGGGGCAATGAAATTCATGGGCGTGAATAGCTGATTGAGTCCAGTCAGGCGAAATTGGATCGAAAGCGTCCATGCCAAGAGTTACTGAAATTAACTGTCTATTATTAGCGCGATCACAGGGTGTTTACCAGGGGCACCTCACTTCGATAGTTCAAGTGCGGTAAATCTTAAGGTTTTAAGAAATTCCAGCCTTAACAGTCCTGCTTAAGGTTTCACTAGAACCGGAGTGCTATTTTTTATTGCCTTCCGGGCAACTTGATCAGTGGGTCGTGATATTCCTGTCAAGGCAGTGGTTCTTGTTAACCGAAAAGACTTTAACTGACAAACCTGCACCATCAGCCAATTTACTAAGCTTATGAGCTACCTCAATTTACTTTCTTTCCTTGGTATTTTTGGTCTTTGTGCGGTCGCCTGGTTATTTTCGGAGAATCGCAGCTTACGAGTTTTTCCGTGGCGAGTTGTGGTGTCGGGCATTTTGCTGCAACTCATTCTCGGTGCATTAGTATTTTTATTTCCACCCACTAGAGCCGCGCTCCAAGGATTTAGCAATTTGCTAGATGGGGTATTTTTGGCCGCAGATACGGGCGCGAACTTTGTGTTTGGCAAGAATCTCGTCCCCCTGCCAGATCGACCTGCGGATGTCAACTTAGGCTATATTTTTGCCTTTCGGGCTTTGCCAACAGTCATCTTCTTTTCTGGTTTAATGGCCTTGCTCTACAGCATTGGGGTCATTCAAGTTATTACTAATATCTTTGCCAAGGTGTTTTACGCCACCATGCGTCTGAGTGGAGCGGAAGCACTCAGCGGGGCTGCCAATATTTTTGTCGGCATTGAAGCGGCGATTGTCGTGAAGCCTTATTTGCCGAAGATGACTCGCAGTGAACTCTGCGCCATTCTGTCTTGTTGTTTTGGCACTGCTGCTTCCTCAACCCTAGCTATTTATGTCAGTTTTCTGCGACCTGTGTTTCCTAATATTTTGGGACACCTGGTTTCAGCGTCTATTATTGCGATTCCTGCCTGTTTTGTTTTATCAAAAATTTTAGTACCAGAAACTGAAGTTCCTTTAACGGCGGGTGGCATCCCGATGGAATCCAAAGCCACAACTCGTAGGGAAGCAGCGGTTGTAGAGTCAGATTTTGAGGACGCGCCCAAGCATGAAACCGTAGGCGGAGAGCCAATCGAGCGTGTTAGCCCAATGGACGCGGCCATTGTGGGGGCGTTGGATGGGGTCAAAATGGCGGTGGCGATCGCTGCTGTGCTGATCCTAATCTTAGGTTTGGTCTCCTTAATTAACCAGATTTTTAGAGCTTTAGCTGCGATTCCTGGCCCCATTGGGGATATTTTTAGCGTCATCACGTTGGCTAATATTGAGGGTGCCCTCTTTTTACCCCTCACCTTTTTGACTGGAGTCTCCTTGGATTGGAACGAACTGTGGGCATCCTCGGTGATTATCGGCCGCAGACTCCTAGAAACGGCGATTCCTCCTTATCAAGCCTTGGCTACGGCAGCAGCTTTGCCAGGGGCAGAACGAGTCATTAGCGATCGCGCCGTTCTGATTATCAGCTACGCCCTATCTGGCTTTGCTCACTTAGCTTCAGTAGGAATCTTTGTGGGAGGCACGATCGCCCTGATTCCGTCTCGCCGCAAAGATATTTCAGAACTGGGTTGGAAGGCTTTATTTGTCGGCACTTTGGCGACGATGATGATTGCGGCAGTCGCAGGTGTGTTTTACCAAGAAGGCAATGCCAGCATCTTAGGCGACCAACCTCCCGCTCAGATTACCCCAGCCGTAACTCCTGCTGCTTCCCCCACTGCTTCCCCCACTAGCCCTGCGACTACTGTGGCCCCTGGTAGCCCCGCCGCAACTACCGCACCCACCATTGCGCCAGCCACCATCCCGCCGACAGCACCAGCCACAGCTAGTCCTAGAGTCCAGGTCACGCCCCAAACTACGCCGACTGCTACGACTGCACCCACGACAGCCCCAACAGCCGCACCCATAGTCGCACCCACAGGAGCTAATCCAGCTAGTAGAGCTACGCCCTCTGCGTCTCCACGCCCCTAGTGCTTATCTAGCGGTCATGGGCGCGATCGCTCAGGCAATAGCTTGTAAAATCGGGAAATGATGAATCCTGATCCTGAAGTTCGCCGTCTATTAGATATCATGCCTGCCTCCGGTCGCATGCTTTGCCGCATCGTGGACAAACCGGAGCAATCGCGGGTGATTAACTACTCTTATCCGGTGCCTTGGTCGCCTAATCGTCCAGTCTTCATCAACTTTGACCTGTGGAGTCAATTGTCCCGACCCCAGCGCGATCTAGCATTGTTGCGAGCGGTTAGCTGGTTAATAGGCATTAAGTGGTTTAAACCAGACCTCTATCGCGGCTTGATATCGATTGGCCTAGTCGGTGCGGGTGTAGAGGCGTTACAGGGAGATGCGATCGGAGTTTTGATGGCAGGCAGTCTGGCTGCGATCGCGGGTACTCAAATCTGGCGCTCGACCCAAAGCTCTCAGCGAGAACTAGAAACCGATGAAGCGGCGGTTCGGGTGGCTTTGCGGCGAGGTTACACAGAAGCAGAAGCCGCTCGTCACTTGTTGGAAGCGATTGAAGCGGTGGCTCAAATTGAGGGCCGACTTCAGTTGAGTTTTACAGAACTAGTTCGTTGCCAGAATTTGCGGGCGATCGCTGGGTTATCTCCAGTTGGGACACCAGAAACCTTAAGGCAAGAATAGCTTTACCTATAGCTACTTCAGGCAATGGTAGAGCTGATAGCTGTAGCCATTGACGCCTGAATCAAGCTTTGGATCAGCCGCACAGCCTTTGGCTTGAAGGGAAGCGCTTAATGTTGATTCTGGATTCGTGTAGAAATTAACCAGCCACAAATCGAATGGTCTGGGGAGAGTAGCCAAGTTTTGCTGGAGAACTTGAGCTGATTGTTCGCAGGTAGTTTGTTTAGGATTGCAAGTCTGGTGCGCCAGCAAGAACTGAGGGGAGCCATTGGCTAAAGTGGTCGATCCGCCAGCGTGCCAAAATTCCCAAGCTAGTCCCATTAACTCTCCAGTTTGCACCAGGGTATTGTGCGTCGTGGCGATCAGCGTCGGCACCTGTGAGGTTGCTTGAATCACGGGTGCTAACAGATCGGGGCGATAGTACTTGCGATAGCCCAAGTTATTAGTCACGGTTAAGCCGCTTAAGACTCCCATCAGCAACACGACCAGAATGGCTGGTTTGCCATATCTTTTGAAGGGTAGCCAGAGGCGCTGCCACTGGGGTGGTGAGAAACTATCTGTAGTTGTAGCACTAGAAGAATCTGAGTTCCAGATGGCTGCTAGACTTACGCCGACCAGAGCCATAACCGCTGGAAAATACATAAAGTTGTACCTGGCTCCACGGGTCAGATCGTTGCCCAAGCCGTAAGTAATGCCAAAGAGTAGCGCGATCGCCCCCAGCACAAATCCTACTAGCGTTTGCGTACCCATGCCAGCTTCTAGACCTTGCCATTGAGCTTTGAGACCCCGATACAACAGAGGGATGGCCCAAATGAAGTAAAGGATCATGACTGCCCCAGAAGCGATCACAATGGGTAACTGCTCAGCTTCCACGGGTAAGAGAGACAGCATCGTGATCCAGGCGGCTAAGGCTTGGAAAATGGGGTTAATCCAAGCCATGAGATTCCAGCGATCGCTCGTTCTAATCCACTCGGTGAGTTCGCTGTTATAAACGGACTGCAATACGGGAAGCCAAATTAGGCCGCCTACCATTGTGCCAATAGCCACTACATAGATACGCCGCCAGTAAGGCCGCAACCCAGCGCCTGGGTCTTGGCGATTGTGGCTGATCACTTGCCCAAGGAGCACAAAAGCCTCGGCAAATAGCGTCAGACTGAAAAAATAGTGTGTGGCAATGCCCAAACTGTTGATTACGACCCAAACCAAGCCCAGCCAAATCGGTAAACGACGGCGATCGCGGAGGCATTGGTTCGCTGCGATAAAACAACTGAGCGATGCAATCACCCACAAAACTGACAAACTATAGTGCCTTGCCTCTTGCGCCAGAAAAAGGCCATAGGGAGACACCGCCATCATCATGGCCGCCAATTGTCCAGCCAAGCGGGAACCAAAAGCGAGCCAACCCAAGCCGAACATTGCGGGAATGGAGGCAACCCCAAATAAAGCAGGGAGCGATCGCGCTACCCAGGCCGAAACTAAACCGTTGTTGGGCGGAAATAGCTGCATCCACCAATGAGCCAAAACAAAATATAAAGGCGGATGGGTATCTTCGCTGATCAGGTGATGCAGGACGGCACCAGCGCCCAAAGTTGGATCAGGCTGAAGCGGCTCTAGAAGACTACGGATGTTAATGACTTGATCGAGGGGGACGGTGCGATAGCTATGGCCCAAGCTATAAACCAATGTGGAAATTTCATCTGTCCACAATGACTTAGAAGCTAAGTGGTTAAAGCGTAGGGCTGCCCCCAGCAAGATCCATCCCAACAACAAACAAGGATGCAACCAACGACTATGGAAGAGAGCCTTCAATCAACACCGCCTCAGTGAACTAAAGGGGTAAAACCATAAAAATCGGGAAAGCCAGAATAGTATAATGGCTTTTCTACGAAGTGCGCTCCTTAGGTTTATGCATAACTTTCTGCCCATCGCTTACTTTAGAAACCAGTTTGTGCCCTTTGGGGAAGCCAACCTTTCGATCGCAACTCACGCCCTACATTACGGAACTGGTGCGTTTGGTGGCTTAAGAGGCATTCCTGATCCTCAGAATGATCAACAGTTCTTGTTGTTCCGCTTGGATGCCCACTGCAAAAGATTAAGTAGTAGTGCTAGGTTTCTCCATTACGATTTACCAGCCGACAAAATCCAGCAAATTTTAGTTGATTTCGTTAAAAAAAATAGGCCGACTACTTCCTTTTATATTCGTCCCTTTGTTTATACTTCTGACTTAGGAATTGCTCCTAGACTGCACAATATTGAAAAAGACTTTTTTGTTTATGGCTTAGAGTTGGGAGATTATTTATCTCCGGAAGGCGTGAGCTGCCGCATTAGCTCTTGGTATCGCCAAGAAGACCGCAGCTTACCGTTGCGTGGCAAGATTAGCGGTGCATACATCACTTCTTCTCTAGCTAAAACTGAAGCAGTGGAATCTGGCTTTGATGAAGCGATTTTGATGAATTCTCAGGGCAAAGTCAGCGAAGCTTCAGGCATGAATATCTTTGTGGTGAGAAATGGCAAAATCATTACGCCAGGATTTGACCAAGATATTCTGGAAGGTATCACCAGAGACAGCATTTTAACCGTTGCCCGTGACTTAGGCATTGAAGTGGTTGAGCGATCGCTCGACAAATCGGAGTTGTTTGCTGCTGATGAAGTATTTCTCAGCGGTACTGCGGCTAAGATTACCCCTGTCAAGCGAGTCGAGAATTATCACTTATCTACCGAACGACCCATCACAGAAAAACTTAGAGACAAACTAACTGCTATTACCGAAAACCGCGATCCAAACTACCAAGATTGGGTGTTTCCTATTTCTGTGTAACCCAAAAGCAACAAAAAACCCCCAGCCATAGCCAGGGGTCACAATCAGGGTGCATCTACCACTCTTTCTTTCTGGACTGCCCGACTCTCATCCGGAAAGTTTCTTGAGATAGAGCGATCGCCGTTGCAGATTCACTAAACTGGCGCATAGGACAGCATCCAGGAGGGAATTCGATGCGAACACTAGCAGTAGACATTGGCGGCAGTGGTGTCAAGGTGATGGTGTTGGATGAGGCGGGCCATGCGCTAACCGAGCGATCGCGGGTGGAAACGCCTCAACCTCCTATTCCAGATGCCGTAATTGCGGCGATCGCCCAGTTAACCGAGAGCCAAGGTGAGTTCGATCGCGTTTCTGTGGGCTTTCCTGGTGTGGTGCGGAATGGGGTGACGGCAACGGCTGTGAATCTTGACCCTAGCTGGATTGGTTTTGATCTGGCAACTGGATTATCTCAGCGTTTAACTAAACCTGTGCGGGTAATCAATGATGCTGATATGCAAGGTATGGGCGCGATCGCAGGTAAAGGGGTAGAACTTGTGATCACCCTGGGTACTGGCTTCGGCTCGGCTCTGTTTGTCAATGGTCATTTGGTGCCCAACCTGGAGATGGGACATCATGAGTTTCGCAATGAGGAAACCTACGAGCAACAGTTAGGCAGAGAAGCGCTCGATCGTGTGGGGAAAAAGAAGTGGAACCGTCGCTTAGAAAAGGCGATCGCGTCTTTAGAGCATTTGTTTAATTATGATGCACTCTACATCGGCGGCGGCAATACTGACAAAATCGCCTTTGAGTTACCCGCCAATGTCAAAATTGTTCCCAATGTGACTGGTCTTTTTGGTGGCATTGCTTTGTGGCGTGATGTGTCTGATCAACTGCCCTAACCCTGTCTAGCTATGCTCAAACCAGTCGTGCTTTTGCTGGTCTCCAATATCTTTATGACCTTCGCTTGGTATGGTCATTTGAAAGATCTCAAGGCGGCTCCGCTTTGGATCGCGATTGTTGCTAGTTGGGCGATCGCTTTTTTTGAATACTGTTTCCAGGTACCCGCCAACCGCATCGGTATAACCTATTTCAGTCTGCCCCAACTCAAAGTGTTGCAGGAAATTATCACGATGCTGGTGTTCGCAGGATTTAGCGTGGCTTACATGAAGGTGCCTCTGACCCGTAACTATTTCTTTGCAGCCATGCTCCTTGCAGGTGCAGCCTACCTAATCTTCAGCGAAAAACCACAACGTTAGCGAATTCATCGTTGTCTTATTTCCACTCTTCAACCTCCCAAAACCAGTGATCCTGAAGCTTTGTGCGGCTGCGATACCAAGGACCAGGCAAGTCAGAAGAAGCTTCTTGTAGACGCTGATATTCTTCTGGCGTAATAGATATATCCTGTTTATCCGAGCGGTAAAGGAAAGAAGAATCTCCATCCAGTCCCCCAAACTGGCAAAAGTCCAACATTCTTACCCCAGAATTTTCTTGAGTTAAAACAGTCCCGCAAGGACTGAGATACTGATAGCGGCGGGACAATTTAACCAAAAATTGATGACCTTGATGTATAGATTGTTTAGTAAGAGGTTCTAGTTGTACCTGCTCCTGTTCAACGAGCTTAACAATCTGTTCAAAGGAGTTCACATGCAGCCCAAAATTGGCAGTTGAAGGATACCCCCAATACAAAAGATGAGAGCCAATTATGAAAAAGATTGTGCTAATGGTAGCTAAGATGCGCCATGCGTAGGGCTGCACTGCATGAGGTAAGCTTCTAAACTGTGAAACTGCTTGTGAACCAAACCACATCAGCGCAATTGCCATTACGCAAACTTCAGTAGGCCACAGCCTAGAGCCTTTGACTAAGGCCATTGTCATAGTAACCACAAATGTAATTGCCAAAACTAAACTTGTTGATTGAATCAGATTGGCGATCGTTTTACGCCGTAAATCCTGACCCTGGTTTTCAACCCGTAAGTAGGCTGGCCAAACCGACAGGAATGCTACAAATAGCAGATCCAGAAGCAACAATGAGACAAACTCACTCCCTGCGATCGGCAGGAGGGCATTAATGTGAGTCAATCGAAACAACAACTGAGTGCAGCCCATACTGAGCAGCACTGTCCAGATCAACCGAAATCGCTGTTTCTCTAACGCATCCAAACCTTTTTCCATAAGCCCGTTTTAATAGCTTTTGTGGAGTGTGCCCAAACAGCCAACGGTACTCTCCTATTACATAAATTGACATCACTATCCCATTGCTGCTCCATCAATCCTTGAGTTACTCATTATGTTGATAGCGCACTATCAATCTCAGGTGTACTACCTATGCAAAAATGGGTTTAATAAACTTTCCTTACAGTAAGACTGAAATTTAATAATTTTGGCAAAGAGTGTGTAGAAGTCTAACTAATTTCAATACATTTAGTAATAATGGGCATAAGTTTAGAGAATGATGCTGTCCTAAGAGTCAGTTCTATGAAGTTGTTAAGCTGCATATCACCTCTTCAATTTTGCCAAGCTATCAATTCTTTAGGAGATAGCTAATGGCATCTAAAGACGAACTTCAAAGCAGTTTGAAGGAAAAGTTTGGCATCAACAAAAATATTAGTCAAGCTCTGACTAAAGAAGAATGTGAAAGACTATTTGATCTTCTTTGCAATGAACCGAGTGCTGAAAAGCTTGTTAGCTCTTTTGCTGACAAGAACTCTAGCTTGGGCCGTAATAATGCGACTTATGCTAGGGCACGCAATCAAGCCGAACGGAAGTTTGAGACTTTACAAGCGGAATATCAACAATTAGAGAAATCTATCGAGTCTATAGAAGTAGCCAAGGTAGATCTCGAAAAGAGAAAGAGAATCCTGGGGGAAGAACAGAAAAAGCTTGAGGCCGAAGTCCAAGATCTCTCCTCACTAAACCAATCTTTAAAGTCTAATGTTCAAACTCTAACAACTCAAAATGACGAGTTGACAGTAGCCAATACACAGCTAAAGAAGGAAAACAAAGATCTAAAGAACATAGTCGATCAGATCAGACTTCGGTTAGCGAGAGACACCAAAATGCTTTTGCAGTATGAAGACAGCGAAATCAAAAAAGCTGTTATTAGGTTATTTAGATGGACACTAGGCTAAGGAATTGAGCTAATGGCAAGCAAGAAAAGCCAAAAAAGAAATTTCAATGGTATGAGTTATAGCGAGCTTCAGCGTGCTAACTCAGCGAACCGAGAGAAGCTCAATTCAGAAAACAAAAAGTGGCTAAAAGAGAATGGCTACAAAAATGTTGGTTGGGATAATGTCATTAAGCTGTATCAGCAGATCGAGGAAATTCTCAACAAAGCTCAGTTTGAGGATATGAGCTTGGAGGAATTGTTCTTAGAAGCTGACCGAATTGGGAGCAAATACCTCACTTCTCAAGAGATAGAAGAGTTTAATCAACAACTATCTAAGGAAGTTGCTGAGATTGGAGAGCTGATTGATCAGCAGTTTCCTGATACTGAAGTAGAGGTAATTGACTATAGCCAGAAGCCGAGCCAGAAACCTCAGAAAAAACGCAATCAAAAAACGTACCGAACCGCAAAACTCTAGTGAGGAATACTGTGGACTTAGAGAACAAAAAGCTTGAGGAACTCTTTAACCTGGCTGACAAGATTGGTAAACAGCGTTATCACAGGTTGACCGAGCAAGACTTGGAAGATTACAAAAAATTCGATCGCTGGCGATATGTTAACGGTCGTAGCGAGTGTGGAACGACTAAAGAAAGTCAAGACTGGGTAAGAGATAACTCAGATTGGCATTGCCCAATTTGTGAAGCTAGATTCTCGGAGTGTGGTGGCAGAACGATTGACCACAAATTGCCTAGGGCGCAGTATCCTTGGCTATCAATGGACTTCAAGAATCTTTGGGTGATTTGTAGAGATTGCAACCTAGAGAAAGGTGAGAAGCATTGGTTTGAGTATGAGCACTATATGATGATTCATCACCCTCAGCTTTTACCTGCCATTCAATCTGCACGTCCTACTCAATTGCTGAAGTCTTTGAAGGAATAACGAAGAAAAAACCTCAATCTCCGCCTAGATTGGATGATTAGGCAAGAGGCAAGAAAGAGCAAAATCTGGAGCAGCAGATTTCGAGACATGGCTGCGTGTCTCCAATAGCTCTAAGAGTCCGTCGAGTAGGATGATGAGTATCCCGACTGACTACATGAGTTTTATCAATTGTGTTTAAAAGTAGTGTTGTGTTCCCATTTAAGTTCTTAGTCCTAGCGATGCTGGGGGTACTACCGATCGCGATCGCCTGTACCGAGCAATCGTCACCCACTGCCCCAGTATCCAGTGCTAGTCCTGCCGCATCACCCAGTCCGATCGCTTCGCCTGCACCCTCAGCCACACCTACGAACGCGATCGCACCAGGACAATATTGTTACCGTGCCGATTTGCCAACACTCACATCGGCCTTGCGCTTAACAGTAGCAGCGGATCAGACGGTTACTGGGGACAGTCGGGCCACCATTCAAAATAAGTCTGAGGGCTACTACTCTTCCTATGCTCAAAAGATTTCTGGATCTTTGGCGGGAGATCAACTAAAGGCCCAAATTCGTACCTGGATTGAGTATGACGTTCAAGATACCCAGGAAACCTGGAGCATCACGCCCAGCGGGGTTGTGACGCAGCAGGATAAATTCGTTGCTGCCAATTGTGAAGAGGTGCGATCGCGTTTCGCTGATAAGGATGGATTGGAAGCGCGTGATCTCCTAGACGTAGCCTCTGCCGTGCATACGAAGCAAGTACAGTTTGAGGCGGGTCGTAACAGCACTGTCATTAACCATGCGGTCGTTCGGGGAGAACGAGATCTGTATCTGCTCAAGGCTCAAGGAGGACAGCAAATGAAGATCGCCCTGACCTCGACAGAACAGAATGCCACCTTTGATGTCGTGTCTCCCAGCGGAGATATTCTGACTACCGAGGCGCAGTCAGAAACGGTGCCTTTGCCCCATACTGGCGACTACCAAGTGATTGTCGGGAGTACACGTGGCAATGCTACCTATGAGTTGCAAATCACGATTCAGTAAATCTAGACTCCCGATCTAGGCTAGCGATCGCCCTTTAATAAAAAACCCTTGGCTACGGCTGAGGGTCTCAATCTGCTTTTACTGATCTCGCGATCTTATTTAACTTTGTTGATAGTCTAATAACTTGTTTTCTTGCAGATTAGTGTAAATATGGCTCTGTACGAGGTAAAAACCTAGTTTGTCAGTAGTCCCATTGTTCTGCGTGCTCCATACATCGGCTGACATATGCAAAGTCCAATTATTACGTTCACCATTCTGCTGACGGTCATCCTGTTCGTGCCGTCCCTGTTTGAGCGGTTGCGTCTGCCTGGGCTAGTCGGCTTATTAATTGCTGGCGTGGTACTGGGGCAGAGTGGGTTGCACTGGTTGGATCACGAATCTGAAACCATGCAACTGCTATCGGGCATCGGCAAAGTCTATTTGATGTTTGTGGCAGGTTTGGAAATTGATCTCAAGCAGTTTCGCAAGACCCGCGATCGCTCTTTAGGATTCGGTTTCTTCACCTTTATCGTCCCGTTGCTCACGGGCATTGCCCTCGGACGGCTTTTTGGCTTTGGGTGGAATGCCTCCTTGCTCATAGGATCACTGCTGGCATCCCATACTCTATTGGCTTACCCGATTGTCAGCCGTTTAGGAGTGGTAGGGAATGAAGCGGTTATGGTGACGATTGGAGCCACCATTATTACCGACACAGCAGCCCTGCTAGTTTTAGCCGTTTGTGTGGGAATTCATACAGGAGCCTTTACTGCATCTGGCTTTGCCACGCTATTGATTGGGGTCGCCCTCTATTCCGTGGTGGTTTTGGTGGGCTTAGATTGGGCAGGTAGAGAGTTTTTTCGGCGTTCTGGGGATGCAGAAGGCAATCAGTTTTTATTCATTTTGCTGGCGCTATTTTTAGCCTCGGTGGGCGCACAGGTAATTGGCATCGAGCAAATTGTTGGGGCATTCCTAGCAGGGCTGGCGGTCAACGATGTCTTGGGCAACAGCCCCGTGAAAGAAAAGGTGGAATTTGTCGGCGGCGTATTGTTTATCCCCTGCTTCTTTATCGATATGGGGCTACTCATCAATCTACCCGCCTTTCTCAAAACCTTGAGTGCTCTTTGGTTCACTCTAGGCATTGTGATTGCGCTGATTGGCAGTAAGTTCGTCGCGGCGCTCTTAGCGAAGTGGGCTTATCGCTACAACGTCCCAGAGTTGATGACAATGTGGTCGTTATCTCTCCCGCAAGTGGCTGCTACGTTGGCCGCTACGTTGGTAGGGTATCAAACGGTCAATGCCGCAGGAGAACGGTTGATTGGAGAAGGGGTGCTCAATAGTGTCATTGTGTTGATGGTGGTCACTTCTGTGTTAGGGCCACTGATTACGGCGCGATTTGCTCCCCAGATCTCGACTCCGTCTGCTGATCTCGATACTGCATCGGCGTCGTGGCTCGTAGATCCGCCAATTCCACACAACCCGGAATCTGATACGCCTTTTACTGTGGTGGTTCCGACTTATAACCCCAGAACTCAGCAATTTCTGATTGAAATGGCAGCGATGTTAGCGCGGCATGAGTTAGGGCGGATTGTGCCGATGGCGATCGTCAAAGCTCCTGTCTACATGGATCACCCCCGGCTGGAATCTCTGTTGGATCGCAACCATAAACGACTGCAAGGGGCGATCGCTCTGGGGCAAGAGCTGAATGTAGAAACTCAAGCGACGATTCGGATTGATGATGATGTGGCGATCGGCATTAGTCGAGAGAGCCGAGAACAAAATGCTAATTTAATTGTTATGGGCTGGTCTCGTACTACCGGATTTCGGGCGCGGCTCTTTGGCAATGTGATTGATAATGTCATTTGTTCCGCTCACTGTCCGGTCGCTGTGACGCGGTTACTCATGAGTCCTGCCTCGATCAAAAACATTCTGGTGCTGGTTAACGATTTTACGCCTGCAACCTTACGCACTATCCGATTGGCTCAAGTGTTGGCTGACACCAACCAAGCGGTTGTCACCCTGTTCCATGTCAGTAACCCTCAGAGTTCGACTGCCCAATCCACCAAATTTTCTACCCGACTGTCCGAGGTTGCCACCAGTCATAGCTTGAAGGTTGGCACCATTACTCAAACTGTTCAGAGTAGCGATATTGTGGGGGCGGTTTTGGAAGCAGCGGAGGCGGTTGATTTGGTCATGCTGCATACGGTGCGCTACCGAACTGCCGGAGGATTAGCGGTGAGTGAGGTGACCACAAAAATTGTGCAATCTTTGAATTGTTCTCTGATCCTGTTGGGAGAACCCCAAACGTGATGCCTTTAGCTTTAGTTAGAACTGCTGGCATCAGACAGCCCCTTAATGCTGGCTAAACAGTTGGCGAGTAAGCAGCGATTGAGCGAGCTGTATTTGGTTTGTCCTTCTTTTCTGACTTGGACGAGGCCGCAATCAACCAGAGTTTTGGAGTGGTGACAGAACAACGCCAAGCTAATTTCTAAGTGGTTGGCGAGTTCTGAACCGCTCATTTCTTGGGACTGGGCTAGCAATTCTACAATCCGTAAGCGGGTGGGATCGCTAAGGGCCGCAAAGATTTTAGCGCGTTGTTCTGAGTCTAATTTCAGCAAGGCCACAGGGCTGAGGGAGGAATTGAGATTGGAGTCGAGCATGGGCGATCGCAGGGGTGTGATCCCTTTCCAGTGCTAATAGATTCTACTTCCATCTTAAGGTGTAAAAGCATTTACTCAAATACTTAAACAAGTACTTGACTACCGCAAAAAGGTTGTCTATCATTTAGTTAAATGGTTGTTTAACTACTTGAACTGCAACAACCAACTGGAGGCGTAACGCCATGTCAGATCATTATCAATCAATCAAGCTGACCGACGAAAACTTTGAAAGCGAAGTGCTCGCTAGTTCCGTTCCCGTATTGGTAGATTTTTGGGCTCCTTGGTGTGGGCCTTGCCGGATGCTCAGTCCCATTGTGGAAGACCTAGCCGTAGAGTTTGAGGGGCAAGCAAAGGTAGCCAAGCTCAATGTGGATGATTACGAGCAACTCGCCACGCAATACAACATCAGCGCTATCCCGACTCTCATTTTGTTTCAGGATGGTTATGCTGTTGACCAAGTGAGTGGAGTGGTCCGCAAGCAAGTGTTGGCAGATAAGCTCAATTCCTTGTTGCACCGCGATCGCACCTCTCATTCCGCCGCCTAATTTAGTTTGTTTCAATGGAGTCTTAGGGAGATTTTGTTCATGAGTGCCAATGTTGATCTGCTCTCTTCGGTAAAGCTCGGTCCTTACGAACTGCCGAATCGCTTGGTGATGGCTCCTCTAACTCGGAATCGGGCGGGAGCAGGTGATGTGCCTGGAGCCTTAAATGCGACTTACTATGCTCAGCGAGCTTCCGCAGGTTTGATTGTTAGTGAAGCTAGTCAAGTGTCACCGCAGGGTTTGGGATATCCTAGTACCCCTGGTATTTACTCACCAGAACAGGTGGCAGGCTGGCGGCTGATCACTGAGGCTGTCCATGCGAAGGGAGGGCGGATCTTCTTACAACTTTGGCATGTGGGACGAATCTCCCATCCTTCTTTGCAACCGGACGGCGCTTTGCCTGTGGCTCCTTCCGCGATCGCGCCCGCAGGGGAAGCTGCTACCTATGAAGGGATGAAGCCCTTTGTCACTCCTCGCGCTCTAGAGAGCCATGAAATTCCTGGGATTGTAGAGCAGTACCGTCAGGGGGCGCAGAATGCTTTAGAGGCTGGGTTTGACGGCGTAGAAATTCACGCAGCCAATGGTTATCTGATTGATCAGTTTTTGCGGGATGGCACCAACCATCGGACAGACGAATATGGTGGCTCGATCGAAAACCGAGCTAGGTTCTTGCTGGAAGTCACAGAAGCCGTCGTGAGTGTGTGGGGTGGAGATAGAGTCGGTGTCCGTCTCGCTCCCAGCGGTTCCTTTAACGATATGTCTGACTCTGACCCCGTAGCGACGTTTAGCTATGTGGCTGAGGCGCTGAATCGGTTCAATCTTGCTTATCTACACATTGTCGAGCCAAGAGCTGATGACAACTTTACTGCCGGGACACCCGCTTCTCGCTTAACTACAGGCTACTTCCGCTCGATCTTCAAAGGCACACTTATTGCTGCGGGAGGCTTCGATCGCGAGAGCGGAAATGCGGTGATAGCCAACGGAGAAGCAGATTTAGTCGCTTATGGCAGGCTGTTCATTGCGAACCCGGATCTGCCAGAACGCTTTGCCATCGATGCGCCGCTCAATCCTGCCGATCGCTCTACCTTCTATGGCGGAGATGAGCGAGGATATATCGATTATCCTGCTTTATCTCTCCAGAGCGCTTAGGCTTGCCTTGACCGCAATTGGTGATTTTTAGGAACTTACTTCATGCGATCGCCTGCTTCCACAACGGGCGATCGCTTTTTATGTATTTCGGAATGTATTGCAGCATTCAAGCTTTAGCGAGCCGATGGAGCCAAATAAAGTTTGGTCCTTCTGGTGAACATTTGCTTTGAATTAACTGATTGGAATAGTGAAGGTTTTGACCAGATAAGTCGTTTCTGTATCCCGACGCAAACCACTCCCCATAGGGATCATTGACAAAAAATCCGTTGGCATCATAACCACGAACCACCATAATGTGGCCGAAGCTGGTGAAGTAACCATGAATAATACAAGGTCTCCCTTCCGCGATCGCCTTGCGAATATCAGATAGGCGGGCTTGAGTGGTGAAATCTACCTTTAAGCCATAAGCGCGACCCATTTTCGCCAAATCCAACGGTTCCCAGCGTGATAGGCGGTTGCGCTCCATATAGCGATATAGTTCATCCTCCAACTGCCCTACGCCTGTCTGCCCTTTAATCTGGAAGTAAGCCATCACCATTGCATAGGAAGTGACATTACAAGCGCCAGTTGGGTTTAAGGCATTGTCTAACTGGCTTTTGTGCGGGACATTCAGGATTTTGCGTTCTGGTAGACGAGGTGCAGGTAGGGGTAGAGAAATCCGAGGTCTTGGGGGGGTGGCTGTTGTGACTTGGTTTTGGTTGTTGATCAGTTGGGCATGGGGCGTGTAGACATGCCAGGTATTTTGTGGGGGATTGCCGAGGAAATCCTTGAGGAGTGCCACCTTGAGGTGATTTTTATCGACTGCCTTCCAAGAGTGAATCTCAAATATTTTGCCTGCCTCTACTTGAACTTTGTCTGATTCAGATAGCTTAGTAGAGTCAGCCGTTGATTTCTTAAAAGTAGTATTGCGAAGAACTTTCAGTTTCATAATGTCATTGAAAATCAACTCAAGGGGATAGTTACACCTTATCTCTGTCTCGTTCCAGTTTTAATGACTGGGGTTTAATCGCTAGGGCGATCGCAAGATTGAATAGACGAGACTGCATAGACAAGACTGCATAGATAAGGCACGCTAAATATTTGACGTTAGAGAGCGAGGACGGTGCCTCAGGCAGAGGTTATGTCTAAAGCTCCAGTCCCTAACTCCTAATGCCTAACTTCTAATACAAGGGACTAGGCGCGGACTTCGTTAAAATGGCTATAATCGGCTCCTAAGTTTGACAATCTTAAGAGTTTATTTCTACTAAGTACCTTAAACTTCAGCCAAGTCGCCCTTAGCTGCTGTGTTGATGCCATGACCCAACCCCCTGACGCAGATTCTCAATTGCCCCAGCCATCGGCCCCAAATACACCCTTAGAATCGGGTAAAGAAGCTTGGCATCGGCGGATTTCAGGAGCTTGGAATCAGGCCACTACTCGCCTCACTAAACTCTTGCCAGTCGATCAGGTAGGCCAACTAACCACGGGCTGGTTCAACGTCAGTGAAGATCAAGTGGCTGAGATTTTGGCGAAGGTGCGCTCAGAACTGCCTACCACGGAAGCGCTACTAATTGGCAAACCCCAGTCTGGTAAAAGTTCAATCGTCCGGGGTTTGACGGGGGTGTCAGCGGAAATTGTGGGTCAAGGATTTCGGCCCCATACGCAACACACCGAGCGCTATGCTTATCCTTCCAACGATGTACCGCTGCTGATTTTTACCGATACGGTCGGGCTGGGTGATGTGAACCGAGAGACGCAGTTGGTCATTCAGGAACTCATTGGGGATCTACAGCAGCAAACCCAATGTGCCAGAGTGTTGATCCTCACGGTCAAGATTAACGATTTTGCGACCGATACGTTGCGCCAAATTGCTCAGCAGCTTCGTAAACGCTATCCCGAAATTCCTTGCTTACTCGCAGTCACTTGCTTGCATGAGTTGTATCCCTCTGGTACCGCTGATCACCCCGCCTATCCTCCTACTTATGAGGAAGTAAACCGCGCCTTTACTGCTCTGCAACAAGCCTTTGCAGATTTATGCGATCGCGCCATATTAATCGACTTCACGCTTGAAGAAGACGACTATCACCCAGTATTTTACGGTTTGGAAGCGTTCCGCGATGCCTTAGCAGACCTCCTGCCGGAAGCAGAAGCCCAAGCCATCCATCAACTCTTGGAGCAAGGCGCTGGGGAAAAAATCGGCAATCTCTACCGGGATGTCAGCCGTCGCTATATGTTAGCTTTTTCGGTCGTTGCAGCTACCTTGGCCGCTGTCCCGCTACCCTTTGCGACCATGCCCGTCTTAACCGCTTTACAGGTGTCGCTGGTCGGTTTGCTGGGGAAACTCTACGGCCAAACGCTCACCCCATCCCAAGCGGGCGGTGTGGTCAGCGCGATCGCGGGTGGTTTTGTGGCTCAAGCGATCGGACGAGAACTGGTTAAGTTTATCCCTGGCTTTGGGAGTGTGATCGCGGCATCTTGGGCCGCAGCTTACACCTGGGCGTTGGGTGAAGGAGCTTGCGTTTACTTCGGAGATCTAATGGGTGGCAAAACGCCTGATCCCCAAAAGATCCAAGCGGTCATGCAAGAAGCCTTTAAATCTGCTCAAGAGCGTTTTAAAGGAATCAAATCCTAGTAGAGGTAGGTCTTGTGTCCGCCATTGAATAAGTGAGGGTAAGTCCAAAACCTACCGCTACAGTCATCCTCCTCATGTTGTGTAATGTCTATCTCAGCAACCGAGTAACTCTTGCATCGTACTCAGTGCCATGAGGATAGTCACTTCTAGCTTGGTCACAGGCGATGCCACCCGCTTTCTGGATTGACTCGGCGTTAATCTCGTATCGGGTTGTCCCATTGTGAAAGGTATTGCATAGCTGCTCAGCACACTCTTTGATATCAACCCATACTTCGTAAGTGTGAACCATTTTGAAGCCTCCTCGTTTGAGTCGAAACGATGGGAATCGCTTCAGTATAGAAACATTGAGCTGTAGTCATCCTGGAAGAAAGACAATTCTTCAGTTGTTGTTATCTAAGTTAGAAGCTTGTTACAACAGGCAAATAATCAGCCGTGTCTTGCTGTAATTTCTGCTCCTTTTGATTGTTAATTTTCTTAAAATATTAGGTAAACCTATAGTCTGCTCACTTAAGCACTCATTGCCTAAAACTGCTATGTCCGTAAACTCCTATGAAAACGCCTCACCTACGCAACTGCCGCTGTCTGAAGATAAAACTCTGTCCGAAGATCAGATAGGCACTGTGCAATCCTGGAAAATTAAATTGCTGTATGACGGTGAATGTCCTTTGTGCTTGCGTGAAGTTAATTTCTTGACTAAACGTGATGCAGGGCGAGGTCTGGTATCGTTTGTAGACATTGCAGCAGATGACTACGACCCAGAAGCGAATGGAGGCGTGGATTTTGAAACTGCGATGGGGCGCATTCATGCAGTGCTAGCTGATGGCACCGTGATCAAGAATGTGGAAGTGTTTCGCCGAGTTTATGAAATTCTGGGAATGGGCTGGATCTATGCCGCAACCCAGTGGCCTGTCGTTGGCCCTGTGGTGGATTGGTTGTATGACTGGTGGGCAGACTGGCGACTTGCTTTGACGGGGCGACCCAACTTAGCCGCGATCGCAGCAGAACGGCAGCAGCGACTAGAATGCCAGACTCAAGGACGCTGTCAAATGGCTAACGATGATGTTTAACTGAGGTTTACTACAGACGCATCAGGCAACTCACGTTAGTTAACTAAGCCTAAAGTAAGCCCCCATGACCCGAATTTTAATTTTGTATTCTTCTTTAGGATCAGGGCATGTCAGTGCTGCCAAAGCTCTGAAGGATGCATTTGCTCGCTTCCCTGATGTGGAAGTGCTCAGCGAAGACGCCCTCACCTATGCCAGCTCTGTTTACCGCAACGCGATTACGCAGATTTATGAGCAACTGAGCGAGAAAGTGCCATTGCTCTACAAAGCCTTTTACGAAGGCAGTGATGTGGATGACTTAGAACGAGCCATTGACAGTAATCTCACCTGGGCTCGGTTAGAGCGTCCCTTCTTTCGCAAATTGGGGCGTTTTATTAAACAAGCTGATCCGGATGTCGTGGTTTGTGTGCAGCAAATTCCTAGCCGTTTGTTGCAACTGTTGGATCAAGAAGATGAGGTCTCCAAACCACAATATGTTGTTGTCACAGACACGATCGCGCACAGCACTTGGATCAACTATGGCGTCAACGGCTACTTCCTACCGAACGATTTAAGCGCCAGTTTTTTAGTTCAGCGTGGGGTTGACCCGAAATTGCTGCATGTGACTGGGATTCCAATTCATTTAGAGAGTACGAAACCTAAGACTAAAGTGGCAGTGCGATCGCAGCATGATCTACCTCTTGACGGTACGGTGGTTACACTTTTTGGGGGTGGCCTAAATCCCAGACGAGTCAGGACAATGGTTTCAAGTCTAGTGGAGTACTCCGGGGCGAGCATGGTGGTGTTAGTCGCTGGACGTAATGGTGATTTGTTAGAAGCAGTGGCAGATTTGGAAGATCACGGCACAACTAAGCTGCGAAAGCTAGGCATGATTGATCACGTAGATGATTTGATCGTGGCTAGTGACCTGACCATTACTAAAGCGGGCGGGCTGATCACCAGTGAAATTTTGGCGCGAGGCACGCCGATGGTGATCGTTGATCCCATTCCTGGTCAAGAGGAGCAAAATGCCGATGTGATTGCAGCGGCGGGTGCAGGAGTACAAATACGGCTTTTGGAGATGGTGACGCCAGCCGTGCAGTATTTGCTACAGCATCCCGAACGACTTGCAGAAATGCGACAAGCAGCCTTAGAAATCGGTCAACCTGGTGCTGCTTTTAACATTGCTGAATATGTCTTAGACAATTGGCAGTCGCACTCGGTTCCTAAAGACTATGCTCCCAAAGACTACGCCCCTAAAGACTCAAATGTAGAACCTTATGCAGAACAGCTCAACGATGCCACCTGAATCTTTTTTATGGGGAGTTGCCACCTCTGGATACCAAAGCGAAGGGGGATATAACCGCCCTGGAGAGCCTCAGAATAACTGGGCCTGGGGTGAGTCGAAGGGGAGTGTGATGCCCACCGGTGGGGCTACAGAGTTTTGGACTCGTTATGAAGAAGATTTTCAACGCTGCCAAAATATTGGGCTGAACTCCTTCCGCTTGGGCTTAGAATGGGCGCGAATTCAGCCTTCTAGCGATCGCCACGTCAGTTCTCCTCCAGCCTTTGACTACAGCGCTCTAGATGCCTATGCTGAGCGCATTGCCGCCTGTCGGCAGTATGGCTTAGAACCAGTCGTGACGTTGCATCATTTCACCCATCCTGCCTGGTTAGGAATAGATGCTTGGCTGGAGGAGGCTACTGTTGATTGTTTTGTCGAATATGTGCGGGTGAGTGTCACCCATATCAATCGGCGCTTAGTCGATCACTATCAGTTGCCACCGATTCATTGGTATATCACGATCAATGAACCGAATATTCTAGTTTCCAATACCTATCTCAGTCGGCAGTTCCCCTCAGATGCCGCAACGGGTTCGGGCATTGTTCTGGAAGCTTACAACTACATGTTGGCGGCCCATGTCCGAGCTTATAACTGTATCCATGACATTTATGTGGCGGCAGGATGGACTACGCCACGAGTCACTCTCAATACTTATTGCAGCGATCTCTATTGGTCGGAAAAGGTAATTTGGGATCTCTTGGATCTGCGACAACATGATGTCAAGCCGAGAGATGTCAAAGAGTACGTTCATGATAAAGCGGATCAGCTAGAAGCAGCCCTAGTAGGGGCGAAACTACCTTTTCAGCACAATTTACCTTATCAACTCGGACGGCTCACTCATTGGAGCGTCAATCGCCTGGGTTATCGGCTATTTAACATTGAGAAGCTCGATCTCTTTTTACAGGAATTACAGCTTTCGCCTCGTCCTCAAGTCATTGACTATCTGGCGATCGATTACTACGACCCGTTTATTGCTCATATTTTCCGTCTGCCCGCTTTCTCAGATTTTGAGTTTAAAACCAAAGGGTTCCGAGCTTGGCTCATGAGTGGGATCACGAGCAAGTGGTGGGATTGGCGTAGCTTACCCGAAGGTCTGCATTTCTTCTGTAAATATTATTCGGAAGATTTGGGCAACCGCCCCATGATGATTGCCGAAAATGGCATGGCCTTGCGCCGGAAACCAGATAACAGTGTAGCCACCCATCGCACCGATCAACTTCGTCGTAGTGAATTCCTCAAAGCCCATCTCCAGCAGGTTCAACGATTGTTGCAGGAGTCTGTACCGATGATTGGCTATATGCACTGGTCGCTGACTGACAACTACGAGTGGGGTTCCTATACTCCCCGCTTTGGTTTGTTTACCATCGACTTTGCGCATGGCAGCGATCGCTTGGAAGAAGATCATTTAGGCGATCGCCCTTCGGAAACCTATGCCCAACTGATCAAGGAAATTCAAGCTGAAATGCAGCAGGTGCGATCGCCCCGTTAAAAGTTGAATTCGCGGGAAGCTGCTTTGCATCTAAAAATAAAGCAAAAGCGTTGGGATAAGTCTCCTGGGAAGGCTCAAGACAGCCTAGAATGCTTAAGGAAGCTTAGAAGAATGCATGAATGGAGACGATACGCACGTTCGCGATTCTTGCTCCTGTCCCAGAAGTTCACCTACTGTCTGGACTAGAAGCGATCGCTGCTCAACTCAACTTAGATGAAGTGACTAGCCAAGGGCTGCCCAAGGTGGCTTTTGGTAGTATGGCCTTTGAAGTTTTCCGGAAAGCAGATGAACTTCGGAAAGAACGCGCGGTCGAAGTATTAATTTATGCTTCCGATGCTCAAGGCGACAAGCCATTAAACCCCGAAGTCTGGTGGCGCGCCCGCTACATTAAACATCTGCCTTCGCGCAATGGTCGTTACCCAGGTAAGTCGGTGTTTCGTCCTCAATCTACTACAGGCGACAGACCAACTTGGGCGATTTATTGGGAAGTGGAAGAACTAGAGAAATTGAAAGCGCCGATTGCGATCGCCTCCTTACAAGGCTTGGGCCAAAAAGCCAATTTCAAGGCTCGCTTTATTCCTGAAGGCCCCGTTTTGACAGAATATCCATTTGCCGCGTTTGTCGCAATTTCTCGCCAAGCCGCTGCCGATCGCAAGTAAACCAGGCAGTAACTTCTAGCGAATGGTGGGCCTGAACAACTTCTCGCCATTCGCTGTTGAATTCTATTGGAGTCTTAACTTCAATCAAAAATTAGCTTATAAATTAGTTTAGCTGTTGCGCTGTTCCTTGAAAGAGCGGTGCAGTAAGCGACAGGGCCAGAAAAAGGCTCCACCCACGCTAACAGCGGTAATGACTAAAAAAACTTGTAAAACTTCTCCCGCTGATTCAGAAGACTCTGTTGGCTTATCTTGTGTGCCTTTTAAGAGTTCTGGAACCAATTGGGAGAGCTGGTTGGCAGTACTAATTCCTTCGATCGTGGCTCCGATCAAATACGCTACTAAGGCGATGCCGAACCAGGAATGCATAAATATGTTCGGATGAAATCCGAAAGTTGGCAGAGTGGTGAACGATCCTGCTGTGGTAGAGGTAAGGGTAGCTTTATCGAACACAGAGCCGACTTTCAGCGGTATCGCGAATCAAAGGCAATTTTTCCTGAATATAAGTATTCAGGCAGTGCGCTGCTTGAGCATCAATGGGTTGCTCAGCCGTAAACTGCTTGAGAAGTAGTTGTACTAAAGCAGAGTCGTCGAACTGGAGTAGCGTGCTGACCTGGGTCGTGTCCACTAAAGTCCAGAGTTGACGCATCATTTTGGGAGTAATCATGTTTCCTCCACCCCTTAAGCTTTTCTTTATAATTACCATGATTTCTGATTTCGCGTTAGTTTTCTGTTTCAGATGTCACAAATCAACATAGCCTGCTTCTTTTTTCTCATAAACTGTCTAACGGGTTAATCTCGGCGATCGCGCTCTCAATCGGATGGAGTGCCTTTTCGTGCCACCATATAAAGTCTGAGAAAGGAACGGCGTATGAAATACAACTGGATGACCCTGCTGCGCTGGATGCTAATCGGAGTTCTGATTGTTTTAGCGATCGTGTTCCTCAACCAAGTGGGAATTGAGCGAATTCGGCAGCAAGTTGATCAGTTCGGAATTTGGGCACCTGCGATCGTCTTTGCGCTCCGCTTTACCAGCATTATTCTGCCCGTGCTACCGGGAACGGCCTACGCCATTTTGGCAGGTGGACTGTTTGGATTCGCTGAGGGCTTGCTGATTGTGGCCTTGGCAGATTTGGCTTCCTGTACCTTCAACTTTTATATTGCCCGCCGTTATGGACGCAGTTTGGTGGAGCGCTTTGTCGGTCAGCAATTTATGGAGAAAGTCGATCGTCTGGCTCAACGCCATTTAGAACGCAACTTTTTCCTCATGACAGGTTTTCTCATGACTGGGTTATTTGATTTTGCCGCTTATGGGGTTGGCCTGACTCAAGTGCGCTGGCACAGTTATTTGCTAGCTTTAGTGGTCAGTATTCTCGTTGCTAAGCCTCTGTGGGTGGCAGCAGGCGCAGGCATCTTTGAGGATAGCCAATTACTTTTAGGCTTTGCTCTCCTCGCCGCTTTTGGGATTGGTATTGTGACGGCAGTGGTGCAACGGCAACCAGATTCATCCAATTCCTAGCCAGTACTAGTTTGTAGGGTTAGTTTCGTAGGGTTAGGTGAGCGCGATCGCAGTGATAGGATAGAGGCCGTGATGTGCTCCTGTTATGCATCGAACGTTTATCCCTGGCACCGCTGCCCCCGAAGTGCAATCTAGCTCTGCTTGGTGGTTTGCCTTTCTCGGCCACAAACTGTTGGTGCAGGTCAATGGCACCAGCACGACGATTCCTCATCTCGTTAATTTGGCAGCGATCGGTTTAGTCCCTGTGCGAATCCAGTTTCTCGGCACGCTAGATGGTGAGCCTTGCTACTCGGCAGAACTTTCTCAAGATGCAGCAATTCCAGGCAATATGGCTGTGCGAGGACTCCGCAAGCTATATGGCGTCTTGGACGAAGATTTATATGTGATAGGCAGTCGAGCCGTCCAAATTATGGAGTGGGATCGTACCCATCAATACTGCGGTTGCTGTGGCACTCCCACCACTCAGCTCCCAACAGAACGAGCGAAGCGCTGTCCTAAGTGCGGTTTAGCTAATTATCCCCGTCTCTCTCCAGCCGTGATCGTCTTGATCTCGCGTGATGAGGAAGTACTCCTGGCGCGGGCTCCTCGCTTTCCTCCCGGAATGTATAGCGTGCTAGCTGGCTTTGTAGAACCGGGAGAATCCCTAGAAGAGACCGTGGCGCGAGAAGTGCGGGAAGAAGTAGGGATTGAGATCAAAGATATCCGTTATTTTGGCTCCCAACCCTGGCCTTTCCCTAACTCCCTAATGATTGGCTTTACTGCCACCTACGCCAGCGGTGAAATTGTCGTACAACTAGCAGAGTTGACGGATGCCGCTTGGTTCCATAAACAGCACCTTCCGCAAGTGCCGCCTAGGCCCAGCATCGCTCGCAAACTGCTCGACTGGTTCGTCTCAACTCCCTAAACTATTCGTCCCAGTCATCATAATCAGGATATTGAGATGGGGCTGCTCCGTGACGCTCCAGAATCGCACCATAATCAGTTCTGGAGTCATCAGGTTGGATTTTCTCTAGCTGCACTTCAAACTTCCACCAGTCCCCAAAATCAAAAACATACGTCATTGAAGCGCCTTCAGCTAGAGGTAGGTCACCGATTCGCACTTCATCTGTTGTTGGAGAACTTTCTGCATAGGGATGGGAGACTTCTATGGTGCGCCCTAAAGGGTTTTTATAGATAAACATATCCAAGTGATCGGAGTCGAACTCGACCGATTCAAGGATCAAACCGCTTAAATCCGCTAGCGTCATTTGGCTAGAAATAGCAATGCGCCGCCAAACTTTACCCAGGTAGACCTTGAAGAGATAGACACCTGGACGAAATTCATACTTGGGAACCGCTAAACTGTTCTGCCACTCAAGGAAATAAGGTTGCAGATGAGCCTGTAATTCGCCGAAAGGAATAGTTGGATCGGTTTCTGACTCCCACACCATGCCATGTGCCATGAAAGCATGGATGATCACTGTCATCAAGGCATCCCCTAGGGGCGATCGCTTAATCTTCTTAATTCGCCAACCTTTGCCAGCCTCTGGCTTACCCGATTCTACTTCCAAGAGGCCAAACATTTTGAACAATGCAACATTATAGAAGTCAGGATAGTAGACCAACCATTGTTGCTCACTGTAGCTACTAAATCTCTTGCCACGACTGGGAACATTAGGCCAAAATCGGATACATTTTGCTCCCTCATTGAGAGGGCTTCTTTGTTCTCCCAGCATCTCCCCATGTCCTCGAATCAGCCAGGCTTCTAGTAACGTAAAGTACTGCTCGGTGGGATTGAGAGAGCGCCAGGATTGTAGTAGCGTCGGCTCAAGCATCAAAAATCGCTTTTTGCCCCTACTCACAATTTGTCCTAAACCAGTCGTTCGCAGCAGCAGGTACAGCCCATGAATAGGGGAATAAGACTTCTGTACAGGCCGCTTCAGGTCTAGCTGAATGGGTTCGCTCAGACGTTGATTCAGCTCTGCCAGGGATTTTTGCGGCAATAGGTGCTGAGTGCCGCTAACAGCAACGCCTGCTTCGCCCACAAAATCGAGTAAAGTCTGAAAATCGCGCAGGATGGTTCCGGGTTCAGCGTTGCTAATCTGCTGCTGGGTTAAGAGCGCAACGTGTTCGGGAGACAGGGGCGGTAGTTCCTCAGCTACCTGCTGCAACATTGTTCTTTGGAATTCCTGAAAAAAGCCTTCCGGAGATGACGTATTAGATAAAGAGAGAGGGGCGATCGCATCTCCCTCTGCTTCACCATCCAACACCTCACCTCCCAAAGTCCCTAAAAGCTGCTGAAATTCTGCAGGCACTGGTGCAGAGGAGCTACCCAGCATGGCATTCAGGTTACTCAATAACATTCCTAAGCCAGGTGGAACCCCAGGTGGCATAGAAGGAGTACTAGCGGTGGTTTCGCGAAGTTGCTGGTTGTATTGCTCCTGAAAGGCTTTGAGTCCTGCCTCTGTTGTCATATCAAAGCCTGCCGCCATCCCAGCGGAAACAAAAGATTTCGCCATGCCAAACCGATTGGGATCGTTCATGATGTCTTTGTACTTAGGCTGAGTTTTCTCTAGAAACTTGATGATTTGGGTGGCGTTACGGTGTTTATAGGCCCGCTTGAGAAATTGCCAAAAAGCGATCAGCTCAGGGATAGTTGTATCTGCCTCATCTGGGTGCTGCAACGTCACCTTTTGTGGGAATAGCCCCGTCACGATCGCCTCTACATCTTGCTTAGTCATGCGAGGCAAAGTCACGGAGCGATAGGCATAGCCAAAGTAAAGCAATTGGTCAATCCAACTCCCCACATACTCTACCATCTCTGGATAGGCAGTCAGATAAGCTTTGCCTTCTGGAGATTCAATAAATTCTTTGGCTAGATCTGCAACAAACTCTTCCAAGGCCGCGATCGCCTCGTCATAGTCTTGAATGGCATCAATGCGGTTGAGATCAATCGTCATGGCAGTACCGTTCCTGATCGCTACTTAAAATTATGCAACTTAGATCGATACATTGATCACGCTGCTGTAGTTGCACCGAGTTGAAGAGCGTAGAGATTGGCGTAGACTCCCTGTTGAGCGATTAGTTCGGCATGAGTACCAGATTCTACAATTTGTCCTTGTTGAATCACTAGCACCTGATCGGCTTGGGTGACAGTGCTGAGGCGGTGGGCAATTACGAAGCTGGTACGACCTTTGAGAAGACGGGCGATCGCATCTTGGACTAAAGCCTCCGTGCGGGTGTCGATGCTGCTAGTAGCTTCATCAAGAATGAGAATCCGAGGATTGATTAAGACGGCACGCGCAATGCTCACGAGTTGCCGTTGTCCTTGGCTGAGGGGAGCGCCGCGTTCTCCTAACTGGGTTGAGTATCCCTGAGGAAGGGAGATGACAAACTCGTGCACATTCGCCAGTTGAGCGGCAGCTTCAATATCCGCTTGAGTGGCGTGGGGAGAACCAAAGGCGATGTTTTCGGCCACGGTGCCGCTGAAGAGAATATTGTCTTGCAAAACGATGCCAATCTGCCGACGCAGACTCGCTTGAGTCACGTTTCGGATATCGATGCCATCAATTTTGACGGCTCCACCTGTCACATCGTAGAAGCGCAGAATCAAGTTGATAATTGTACTCTTACCTGCTCCTGTCGGCCCCACTAAAGCAATCATCTGACCTGGCTTGGCGTGGAGGTTGACTTCTTTTAGGACTAGTTGATTCGAGCTATAGCCAAAGGAGACATTCTCAAAGGACACTTCTCCCTGAATCGGTGGCATCTCTTTGGCATCAGGAGCATCGTTGAGTTGGGAAGGTTCATCGAGGAGCAGAAAGATCCGCTCTAAACCCGCTAGGGCTGATTGGGCTTGGGTGTAAAATTGGCTGAGAATCTGGATCGGGCGAAAGAACTGCTGTACATACAGCAAAAAAGCAGTCACTACCCCCACTGTCGCAGCTCCAGTCACCGCCAGATAACCGCCATAAGCCAACACCGCAGCAGTCGCCAATGTGTTGAGAAAATCGATCGAGGGAAGAAATGCTGCCGTAATTGCAACCGCTTGGACATTGGCATCTCGGTTAGCCGCATTCACTAAGTCGAACTCTGCAATATTAAGCTCTACACGGTTGAAAGCTTGAGCTTCTCGGACACTAGTGATGCCTTCTTCCAGTTTGGCCGAGAGATCGCCAATGGTCTGACGAGTGACGCGGAATCTAGCTCTGGCCCAGCGAGCAAAGAAACTAGTGGTAAAGATCATCAAGGGCACTGCCAAGTTGCTCAATAGTGCCAGCTTAAAGTTGATTAAAAACATGGCAATGATGATGCCGAACAAGCTAAATGTGTTGCCTAACATCTGGGCGATCGTCTGACCAAATGCCTGGTTTACCGTGTTCACATCATTCAGCAAACGGCTCATCAAGTCGCCCGCTTCACTGCGATCGAAAAAGCTGACAGGGAGACTCTGGATTTTGGTAAAAATATCTTGCCGTAGTTGCCCCAGCAATCGCTGCATAATCCAGCCGACCCGCAAGATCTGACCCCGGATCGCGGTAATACCCAGGATATAGATCGTTGCCAGAAATGCCAGCATCACCAGCAATCCTGATAGATTCCCTTGGGTAATTAAATTATCAATTGACCAACCAATGAGGAAGGGGCCAAGAGACTGAGTTGCAGCACCGATCGCTACTAAAAGGAGAGCGATCGGAACTTCTTTTTTATAAGGCCGGAGATATTGCAAAAAGCGCTGCAATGTTGAAAGCTGACGGCTCGCCTGCTGCTCTCCTGCCACAACTGGCCCTGCACCTCTCATACTCTCTCCTTTTGTTTGACCTGAGATTCTAAAATGGCCCCATAAAGCGGACTACTACACATCAGCTCTTCATGGGTTCCCTGTGATACCAATCTCCCTTTATCCATGAGCAGAATCCGATCGGCGTTCTGAACCGTACTAATCCGTTGGGCGATCACAAAAGTCGTGCAGGCTTTTTGGCGCATCAAGTTGTCGAGTGCTGCTTGGATTTGCGCCGCAGTTTTGGCATCGACGGCAGAGGTGCTGTCATCCAAAATGAGAATTTTGTAGTCAGTGAGGAGAGTTCGGGCGATCGCGATCCGTTGTTTTTGTCCTCCCGATAAGCCCACGCCGCGTTCTCCCACAATGGTTTCGTAGCCATCTGGTAAGCCCGTGATAAAGTCATGCATTTGGGCGGTTTTTGCCACCTCGATCACTTCTTCTAGAGTTGTATCTGGTTTGGCGTAAGCAATGTTTTTGTAGAGGGTGCCAGAGAATAAAGTGGTTTCTTGAAAGACGATGCCGATATGCGATCGCAGACTCTCCAGCGTGAAATCTCGCACATCTCGGCCATCAATTCGGATTGAACCAGAGGTGACATCATAGAAACGAGGTAACAGGTTCATAATGGTGCTTTTGCCAGAACCCGTCATGCCCAAAATAGCGATCAGTTCCTTAGGTTTAGTTTCAAAGGAAACCCCTTTCAGGGCTTCAGTTGTGGCTCCGGGATAGCGGAAGAAAACATGCTCAAATGTGATTCTGCCCACACAACTGTCAAATAAAATAGCGTTGGGGCGATCGCGGATTTCAATTTTGGCATCTACTACCTCATAGACTCGTTCGGCTGAAGCAGCGGCTTGAGCGATCGCGGGGGCAGCAAAACCAATCAACAGAATGGGTTGCAGAATCAACAGCAGGTAGGAGTTGAACGCCACCAGTTCACCAATCGAGAAGCGTCCACCAATTACGGCTGCACCCCCGTATCCCACTACCACGACGGTCACCAAGTTACTCAGCAAAAAGATAAAAGGAAAGGTGTCTCGAATGGCTCGAATCGTCTTCATATTGGTTTTGACGAGAGCATCATTCAGCGTCGTGTAGCGCGTTGTTTCGGTGGACTCCCGCACAAACGCTTTCACCACCCGCACCCCAAACAAGTTCTCCTGCAATACTGCGTTCAAGTCGCCGAGCTGCTGTTGCACCTGCCCAAATAAACTACTCGTTTTGCTGAGAAATTGGGCCATCAGCCATCCTGCCATCGGCACCACAGTTAGCGTAATCAGCGCCAATTGCCAATTCATCAGCAGCAAAATGGCAGCGACGCTTACCAAGGTCACGATCGCACTAATGACCTGCATCAAGCTTGTGCTTAAAAATGTGCGAATTTGCTCGATATCACTAGTGACACGAGTGAGCAGTTGTGAGGTTTGCGATTGGTCGTGGTAACTAAAACTGAGGTTTTGAATTTTACTAAAAATATTGTTTCGCAGATCGTAAGCCACGCCTTGGGATACTGCTTCAGCCCAAAAACTTTGACCAAAGTTAAATAGACCTCTGGCGATCGCGGCTGCCACCATCCACCCCGCACTATAGAGCACCACCTGCAAGTTTTTCTGAGCGATCCCGGCGTCAATGCCCCACCGAAACAGTTGAGGTGTCACAGCATAGGCAGCGGTTAAAAGTAAGGTGCTAAGCAAAGCTCCGATCGCTGTCCAACGGTAAGCACTCAAACTGCCCAGGACTCGCTGGAGTGGGTGTGGGGGCGAAGTTTCTCGTAGGTTTGGTGACTGAACCAAGGAAATTCCCTCTACTGTATGTGGCAATTTTCGGCTGATTTAGCGTAATCCTGAATCACCATTCGACGGATTTTCTACCAGTTTTTTCCCAAATCTGACCCAAATCCGAACTAAGGCGATCGCTCTTCTATCGTTAAAATCGTCTAGTTGAGGAACTAGCGTATCAGCAGGAAGAGGGCAAACTACTAACCTAAAGCTAGCCTAGAGATTAAGAGCCAGAAAAACGGAGCCACAAAAACGGAGGGAGTAAAGATGCAGGATATACCGTTTACGTTCTTTATTGTCTTTGGCTTTGTTTGGGTGGTTATGGGCATTGCAGCGGTCATTGCTATCCTCAAGGCCGATGGGCAAGAAATCCGTTTTGGTAAGCAAGGTCTGCTTGTTGCCATTCCCATCCTCATTCCCATTGTTTTCACTCTGCTTTATCAAGTGTTCAGGTCGCTAAGCTTAGGGCACCACGCCTAAGTGTAACGAGCCTGACACACTCGCCAATCTGGCCTGAACTGGGATGTCTATACTGGAAGCACCTCCAATATCCACCAGTTTTAGTTAGCCTCCTACGTTCTCCAGCTCCTTTCCAGCAAGCCCCGCCCGCGATGCGGCCACAAAATTATGGATGACTTACTTAAAGAATTTGAAGACCTCTTAGATCAAGGATTTGAGGGTCTATTAGAGATTGTCAGGACGCTGGAAGGCAGAGCGGAACCGGAAGAGTTTCAGGCAGAAGTAAGGCGTAATACTTCCAAGACTGACAGTGCCGAGAGCGGTAGGACAACTACGACGGAGCGGCCCAACTCGACATCTGCGGCTAGCAGTCGCACCCAAGCTAGACCCACTTCCCCTCGTCCATCCTCAACCACTGATGAGGTGATTATCACGCCTCCTCCAGCGGATAGCGTCGCAACTGTTTCTCTGTCAGGCGTAGGTGGTCTGTCTGAGGTGATTCGAGAACTACGAGAATTAGTTGAACTGCCTCTAAAACGTCCTGATTTACTCACTTCTTTAGGGCTAGAACCACCTAAAGGAGTGCTACTAGCGGGGCCTCCGGGCACAGGTAAAACGCTGACAGCGCGGGCCTTAGCTCAGGAATTAGGAGTCAACTACATCGCCATTGTTGGCCCAGAGGTGATGGGCAAGTACTACGGCGAGGCTGAGGCACGGCTACGCAGCATTTTCATGAAAGCGGCTCGCTCAGCTCCTTGCATTGTCTTTATTGATGAGATTGACAGCCTCGCTCCCGATCGCGCCAAGGTAGAAGGAGAGGTAGAAAAGCGGGTAGTCGCCCAACTGTTGAGCTTGATGGATGGTTTCGCCAAAAGCAAAGGCGTGATTGTCCTCGCTGCCACCAACCGCCCCGATCATCTTGATCCTGCCTTACGCCGTCCCGGACGCTTTGACCGAGAAGTGCAGTTTCGCGTTCCTAATCGAGTAGGACGATTAGAGATTCTCCAGATCTTGACGCAGACTATGCCCCTAGAACGTTCTGTCGATTTGGCAGCGATCGCGGATCTCTCAGTTGGAATGGTGGGCGCAGACCTGAAAGCGCTATGCCAGAAAGCTGCTTATACTGCTTTGCGACGGCATGTTCCTGCTTTAGATGGCCCGATTTCTGCCAACTTAACCGTATCCCAAGCTGATTTTCTCCAAGCAATTAAGGAGATCAAGCCAGCAGTGTTGCGATCGGTAGAAGTAGAATCGCCCAACGTCTCCTGGGATGCGATCGGCGGATTAGATAGCTTGAAGCAGACTCTCCAAGAGTCAGTCGAGGGAGCATTGCTCTACCCTGAACTCTACCAACGCACCAAAGCCAAAGCGCCACGGGGTATCTTGCTTTGGGGGCCTCCAGGAACAGGCAAAACGATGCTTGCCAAGGCAGTCGCCTCTCAAGCTCGCGCTAACTTTATTGCAGTTAACGGCCCAGAACTGCTGAGCAAGTGGGTCGGTGCTTCCGAACAAGCAGTGCGAGAACTGTTTACTAAAGCCCGTCAAGCCGCTCCCTGTGTGATCTTTATTGATGAGATCGATACGCTAGCCCCAGCCAGGGGGAGTTCTGGAGATTCAGGCGTGAGCGATCGCGTCGTCGGCCAATTACTCACGGAACTAGACGGCCTGCACGAATGCCCCAACGTTCTACTAATCGGAGCCACCAATCGCCCAGAAGCCCTTGACCCTGCCCTATTGCGATCGGGCCGCTTAGACTTGCAACTGAAAGTTGATTTACCTGATCAAGCCAGCCGTCTCGCCATCTTGGAAGTTCACAACAGCGATCGCCCTCTAGCCGCAGTCGATCTATCTCACTGGGCAGCTCAAACCGAAGGCTGGAACGGTGCTGATTTAACCTTATTGAGCAACCAAGCCGCCTTAGAAGCCATCCGTCGTTACCGTAAACAAGGTCGCACAGACCCCAGTAGCATCCAAATTACAGCCGAGGATTTCACAGCCGCACATCAACGCCTCTGCGAACAACGGCACGTGTAGGGGCGTAGCGTGGCTACTAAGGTTCAAAAAGGAGTGTCAGATTTTAGATGTAGCGTTTTGCCAGATTGAGGATGCTGAAAACGCAGCTTTCTTGCGTGCAGATGTAATCGATTGGTGTCTGCGTTGCATCCATACAAGCGATCGCCCAATATCGGCACCCCCAAACCTTGAAGATCAGCCGCATGCACCCTCAGTTGATGAGTTCGTCCTGTCACCGGAAAGAATTCCACACGGGTACGATCTCCCTCTCTCCCCATAACCCGAAAGCGAGTGATGCTGGGCTTGCCCTGTTGCCAATCTACTTTTTGATAAGGGCGATCGCTAGGATCTCCCCACAACGGCAGCTCAATCACACCCTGCTCTGTGCTAACCACTCCTGCCACAAATACCTCATAAACCTTTTGCACTTGCCGCGCTTGAAACTGTTGGCTCAATTGCCGATGCATTTCTGGGTCGCGAGCCAGGACTAAGATGCCAGAAGTTTCCTGATCTAAACGATGAACAGGCAAAAGCGCTGCACCGTCAGGCAGGAGATACCGTAAACGGCTGAGAACACTATCTTGGCGATCGCGATAGCGTCCGGGTACAGACAGCAAGCCCGCAGGTTTATCAATAGCAATCAGCCATTCATCTTCGTAAAGGGTTGTTAAACCCTCTACACTTGGCCCCCCTAGCCCCCCAATTCTGGGGGGAACCTGCTCAAAGTCTTGCAGCCTTGGAGAGCAAACTCCTGACAGGAGAAATCCCATTAATGGCTGACATCGTTCTACACAAGCACTATAGAACTGTCCTTGAACTTTATCGCCAGCAGCCGAAGTTGGCCCCCACCAAAACTCTGCCATTCCTAAGGGCTTGAGACCATGCGTGGCAGCATAGTGGAGCAATTTGGGCGCACAACAATCTCCCGTTCCCATTGGAGCGGAGTTCCCCAACACCAACTGTTCTAAGGAAAGAGACTGCCCCGCAAAATTGGTTAGATAATAAGCCTGCTGCATCTCGGTTTGTAGCTGGTGAGATAAAGCCTTGCGCTGTTGTTTGAGTTCTCTTATCTTGAGATCTGCTGCTAATATTATCTTTTGCAGCGATCGCAACTCAGTATCTCTTTCTTGTTTCAATCGTCGCCGTTCTATCCCATCCTGACGACTGGCTTCATCCAGTTGTTGTAGCGCGATCGCCAAATCTTCTCCAGCCAATCTTCCTGAAAGGATCTGGCGTTTCTCCTGTCGTTGTTGTTTGCGTGCTCGATGGCGATTGCTGATTTCCTGGAAACGTTGCTCCCACTCCTGACATAACTGTTGGTACTGTTGCCGTTCTGGTAATTCCTGAAGAGTGATAATCTCCTGTTTCAAAGCATCTAGTTCTGCCACGATCTGAGCTTCTATTAATGCCACTCGATCGCGTCCAGGGATCGGAGGCACCCATCCTTCCACTTGGCTTTGACTGTTCAGTAGCCCGGAAAAAGCTTTCAGAACTCGCTGTTCTCCGGATGGTAGTTCTACCAGCAACACCCCATACATTTTGCCCTCATGGGAGTAGGTAGTATCCTGGGCCAACTGTTGCATCAAACCTTGAGCGATCGCTTCTGCCAAGAAAGTACGAGGCAATCTCAACCAAGCACCACTTTGGGGACAGCATCCTTCATACCAGTAGCTAGGAATGGTATCGCTGATAGTGAAGTCGTTGCTAATGAAATCAGAGAGACTCTGTAAAACCGCCATACCTGGTGCTAAACCCACTGCCCCCTGAGGAGATTGATCTGTTATCTACTACTCTAAAGCGCGATGCGACCCAGAAAGAATTAACCTTGTTGGATGAAAAATCTCTCATGCAGTTGGAGGAGGCGATCGCTCAGCTTGCCTCTTGATAATAAACGCAATGAAACGGATGCCATCAACAAGCCCAGCATCCTATGGCTACAAAGCCAAAGAGCATTTTTTAGTTAATCGATTTTGAGGAAATTCTGTGCAGAAGAACATGCTTGCCTGTGCCAAGGCTTTAGGAATTCTATTGTTTGCGATCGCCCCAGCCCAAGCCATCACCTACGGTGAGCCAGATGGCAACAGACATCCGAATGTAGGTGCCATGATGGTAGATGCAGGAAGGGGACTTCGGGCAATTTGTTCAGGAACACTCATTTCTCCCAAGATTTTTTTAACCGCATCCCATTGTATTGAAGCGGCTGAATCCCGTGGTATTACCCAAGCCTTTGTCTCCTTTGACTCCGAGCTGACGGAAGGTTCAACCGTCTTTCCAGGAAAAATGCGGATCAATCCGGGCTACAACAAAAGCCAATCGGATACAGGGGATATCGGCGTCATTGAGCTAGATCAACCAGTCACTGGTATCACTCCTGCTCAACTCCCGACAGCAGGTTTTTTTGACCAAGAGGCTGCCAAGAATGGTTTAAGAGATAAGAAATTTACGGCAGTAGGTTACGGTTCGCTAGAGCGGCAAGTAGGAGGCGGGCAGCCGAGTTTTGGCCGCAGCAACTTACGCATGGTTTCTACTTCCAGTTTCAATGCCATTAACCCCACAGTACTCCGCATGTCACAAAATCCAGCTACAGGAGATGGTGGTGCTTGTTTTGGCGACTCCGGCGGACCTAATTTTCTGGGTACTACAAATGTTGTCGCTGCGATAACCGTCTCTGGAGACTCCGTCTGCCGAGCTACGAATGTCACGTATCGACTGGATACAGAATCAGCTCGTAACTTCTTGAAAAACTATATGACGCTGCCTTAAAAACAGGTAGATACAATGCTGAAATGTTTAAGCTTGGCTACTAGTTTATCTGCGATCGCGCTTCTGTCAAACGTTGAGGTAGCTTCCAGCCGTCCCCTCTTTAGGATTACAGATTATCCTTTAGAACCCAACTCTAACTTGGTTTCCTTAACCTGCTATGCCCAAACAGAAGCGGGTCAAGTTATTAACCTAACGCAGTTATGCAGTCAAAGCCAACCACAAGCGAATTGTAGCCCTGCATATCCTGACATCTGTATTTCACCAAAGTTATCTAGTCTGACTTGTAACGACATCCCTTATCGAAATTTTCGGGTGCTACCGCCTGATCCTTATGGGCTTGACCCAAACAAGAATCAGCGTGGCTGTGAGCCTTTAGTTGGGCAGTCACCTATACGACATCATTGGTGGCGAGGCAAGTAGCCTCAAGCAAAGCCTCCCAGCAGCTCTCAAACTCTGAGTTTAGCGATCAGGGGACGATGATCAGAAACGCTGGGAGGTGCTGTAGCCACCTGCTCAACTCGGATATTAGGGCTGACAAGGATATGGTCGAGAGGAATCTTGATGAATTGGAAAAATTTGTGGGTTGAAGGAGTTGCTTTGCCAGAGGTTGCATAATACCAGGTGGGATGCAAGCCATGCCCCGTAGCGGCATTCCGCAAGCGCGATCGCTGAGTAAACTCATGCAAATAGAATGACCATGCCGTTGTGTTGAAATCCCCCATGACAATCAGCGGTGTTTTCTGTTGTTTTGTATATGCTGCTAAGGTTCGCAGCACTTGATTGCGACGGTTGAAGTAGTTCTTGTTTTGAGGGGCAGGAGGCCGCACCACAATCACTTGAACAGGTTTGCCTGCGATCTCTAGAGTGGCGAAGAGGCTATGATGGGGCGATTTGAGATTGTCTGTTCTTGCCGTCTGAATGGGATATCGACTAAACAAGCTAAGATTGCCACCCGTAGCTCGGTAATAGTGAGGATATAAATCTTGCACCTGATTCCACAACTCAGCCGCTTGCTCCTTAGTCGGTTCAACCAAACTAAAAATATCAGCAGGATAATCTCTGATTAGTTTTACGATCGCGGCTGTTTCCCATAACTGGTAGTTGACGTTGTAAGTCATAGCAGTGACAGGAGTCCCACCCGCTTTCATATCCTGAAATTTAGGGATATACCAACTCAGCGTGAATTGAGCGTAGAAGATCAGTGCGATCGCCAAAACAATTTGCAAACTCCACTTGCGCCGTAAGGGTTTGACCAAGAACAAACTAAGCCATAACAGCAGTGTTACTCCCGCAAACCACAAGTAACCTGTGCCAATAATCTCAAAAAGCCAAAACTTATACCACCAAGCCGTTGCCAAACTCAGACCCAATAGAGTAATAGTTACTATCCAGAGAATCAAGTTGAGCAAGATCATGAGTTAAACATGCACTAATCTAGGTGGAGGAGCTTCTTTAAGGCTCACCCTTGTCCTTGACTGAAAACAAAACCAATCAATGGGATTCCGCACTCTAGCTCTGGTGTATTCTCAAAACTGCGCTGTATCAGGGCTTTTCGCATCGTCGTCAGCAGTTTCTCATCATCTGAATTTGTGTATGGCGATCGCAAACTACCGCAACTTTTTGTTAGAACAGAATAGCAGGCCCATTTTCAGGTTCCATGACTGCTACAAGCATCAATCCCTATTTGGCTGGCAACTTTGCCCCTATCCGCACTGAGATCACAGTTGAAGACCTCCCTGTTATCGGAGAACTTCCGGCTGATCTCAACGGCATGTTTGTTCGCAACGGCCCCAACCCACAATTTTCGCCCCTCGGTCGCTACCACTGGTTTGACGGCGATGGCATGTTGCATGGTGTACAGATTGAAAATGGTAAAGCCAGCTACCGCAACCGATACGTTCGCACAATGGGATATGAAGCCGAGCGAGCAGCAGGCAAAGCTTTGTGGGGTGGTATGTTGGAACCCACACCTCCCAATAACCCCTATGGGCCTGTTAAAAACGTTGCCAATACTGCCTTGGTGTGGCATCGCGATCGCCTGCTTGCTACTTGGGAAGGGGGTGTGCCCCACGCGATCACGGTGCCTGAGCTAGATACCATCGGCCCCGAAACTTATCAAGGGAAGCTCACCTCCGCCTTTACGGCTCACCCCAAAGTAGATCCAGTGACAGGTGAGATGCTGTTCTTTGGCTACTCCCTCTTCCAGCCGCCCTACTTGCAGTACAGCATTATTTCTCCTGAAGGGGAACTTATTCGCACCGTCCCGATCGATCTTCCGGTAGGCGTGATGATGCATGACTTCGCCATCACCGAGCACTACACGATATTTCTCGATCTACCGATGGAATTTCGCCCGGAGCGAATGCAACAGGGACAGCCTCCCTTGGTATTCCGCCGCGATCGCCCCAGCCGTTTTGGCATTTTACCCCGTTATGGAGATAACGATTCGATTCAGTGGTTTGAGGCTTCCAGTTGCTATATCTTCCACACGCTCAATGCTTATGAATCCGGTGATGAGGTGATTTTACTAGCCTGTCGGATGAGCGAGGTAGATGTCCTTGGTGCTGCTGATTCACCAATGCATGATGAAGATGACCTCTCTCAGGATGACTCTGGCGCTCCTAGGCTGTACCGTTGGCGCTTCAACCTCAAAACGGGTGGTGTTCATGAAGAGAAATTAAGCGATCGCACTGGCGAATTTCCTCGAATTAACGAGCACTATACAGGCCGCCCAAACCGCTATGGTTATTTAGCTAAGAGCGCTCAGGGTTCTATGCCCCGGTTCGATGGTTTCATTAAATATGATTTCACGACTGGAGCGACTCAAATTCATGAATTTGGCGCAGAACGCTATGGCGGAGAAGGTGTCTTTGTACCCCGACCCAACGCAACGGCTGAGGATGATGGTTGGCTGATGACCTATGTGCATGACCAGACCACAGATACCTCTGAATTAGTGATGATCAACGCTCAGGATTTTGCTGGAGAACCTGTTGCCCGTATCCCTCTCCCTCAGCGAGTTCCCTACGGGTTTCATGGCATTTGGGTTCCATAACTTCTTAGAGCCTCAGTAGATCGCAAATTCTCTAGGAAAGGGTAGGGTCAGGCTAAAAGCATTAGATCAAGCCATGACGACCTACCCATCTTCATTATCTCCTGCTCCCGCTTTGACCGACGAAGGGACACTGGAAGCTGCCCTTGATTGTCTACTCGCATCTGTTCCACTGAACATGGAAGGCGGATACACCCCCCAAGACCTATTCGAGATCCTGCTGCGGGCTGCCAGCCGAGGCGATAGCATCGAACACACGGCTCAACGCTTGCAAGGTACACCCAGTGGTAATGGTATCCGCTATCACTTGGATAAGTTGGATGAGATGGCCACACTGGAGAGCCAACTCAATGCGGCTCTGCAAAGCCGAATTCCACCCAAGATTTGCAGAAGGCAGCATCGCATTGCCATCGATTTACACTTAATTCCCTACTACGGCAACCCAAGTGAGGTGGAGGCTCCCTACATCTACCGCTCTCAAGCTAAAGCTGGAACTACCTCATTCTTCGCCTATGCCACAGTCTATGTTGTCTGTCGTCACAAACGTGTGACCCTAGGGATTCATGCAGTGCATCGTCAAGAAACCTTAGTGGCGACCCTGACTTATTTGCTCGCAAGGTTGAGTCCGCTGCGAGTCCGAGTCAAACGGCTTTACTTGGATCGAGGGTTCTATAGTGTCCCTGTCATCCGTTGGCTGAAGGCATTGCAGATTCCCTTCCTGATGCCTGCGGTGATTCGGGGCAAAACTGGAGGAACCCGTCAACTGCTAAGGGGACGGCGCAGCTACCAGACACCCTACACCCTCAACAGTCCCCAGTATGGTTCGGTCAACTGTCAGATGCGGGTGATTTGTAACTATTACAAAGGGCTCAAGGGCAAGCATGGGATTCAATACACTGTCTATGTACTGCACCGGGTGAAGGTTGCCCTGCACCAGACCCATCGGCATTACAAAGACCGGTTTGGCATTGAAACCAGTTACAGGATCAAGAACCAGTGTCGCATCCGCACCACGAGTAAAAATCCTGTAACCCGCTTTCTGTTTGTCGCTCTAGCGTTTGTCCTAGTCAATCTTTGGGTGTATTTGCTGTGGTTCTTTATCAGTTGGACGCAACGAGGAGGACGAGTGGTTTACCGAGAACTGTTTGCACTCAAGACAATGCTGGAGTTCCTATCCCAAGCAGTGGAGCGGCATTTTCCAGTCATCACAGCAATCTACTTACCCGCTCTGGAATGAATTTGCGATCTACTGAGCCTACATTCAGGCTGCGATCGCCATGAGGATGACATTGAGTGGAAGTTAGACCTAAAATGAAGTGTCACTTCAATCAAAGTTGATTTAACAGGATTTAATGCAAAAAGTATCATCTCCGCCTTCCACTTTGACCGCTGCTGGTTTTCATGCCCTTTCCGATCCGCTGCGTCTCCAGGTTTTGGATTTGCTCAGAAGCCAAGAGCTTTGCGTTTGCGATCTCTGTGAAGCTTTGGCAGTCAGCCAATCCAAGCTATCTTTTCATCTGAAAACGTTGAAGGAGGCGCAGCTTGTCCAAGCAAGGCAGGAGGGACGCTGGATTTACTACAGTCTCAACTTGCCTCAGTTCGTAGTTTTAGAGCAACACCTATCCGAGTTTCGTCGTTTCAGCCCGATCTTACCTGCTCGCAGTTGCCGAGATAACGCCTAACCCCTATCGAACTTACTTTAAGCTATATCGTTGCAAGTCTATCAGTGACAAAACTTGCTTGACATATCAATTTTTATTGAAATAATGGATGTAGTTTCGGTATTAAGTTGCACATGCGGGCAGCAAAGACTTTGGCAAAACCAAGGCAATGGAGAACCAAACATCTGACGTTTCCTGCCTGTCGGCAGGAGGCGATCGCGGAAGCGGTAGGCACTTTTATTCTGGTGTTTGCGGGCACCGGAGCTGTTATGGTGAACCAGCTTAGCGATGGTGCTGTGACTCACCTTGGCGTTAGTTTTGTCTTTGGTGCCGTTGTCGCTGCCTTAATCTATACGCTGGGACATGTTAGCGGAGCGCACTTCAACCCCGCCGTCACGCTAGCATTTTGGGCCAGTGGCTTCTTTCCTCGCAAGCATGTCCTGGCTTACATCTTGTCTCAGTCTTTCGGTGCCGTGGTTGCCTCAGTTGTACTGCTAGCCTCCCTGGGGCCAGTCGCTAATCTAGGGGCAACGTTACCCCTGAATGGTAACTGGCTGCAATCGTTGGTGCTGGAGACGATTCTGACCTTTATTCTCATGTTTGTGATTTTAGGGTCAGGTCTCGATCGCCGCGCTCCCATTGGTTTTGCGGGAGTGGCCATTGGACTCACAGTGGGACTAGAAGCCGCCTTTATGGGGCCAATTACAGGAGCCAGCATGAACCCGGCGCGATCGCTCGGCCCCGCTTTAGTTTCGGGCCTATGGCAACATCATTGGTTGTATTGGGTGGCTCCCATCTTAGGCGCACAATTGGCTGTCTTGATTTACCGCCAGCTATCTAACAACTTTCAGGACATCATTCGAGACATTACCTAGAACCCTTACCTAATTGGAGCAAATTGCAATGAAACGTGTGATGTTTGTGTGCAAAAAGAACTCTGCTCGTTCCCAAATGGCTGAGGGTTTTGGTAAAACCTTGGGGCAGGGAGTCATAGAAGTGACGAGTTCTGGGCTAGAAGCCAGTCAAGTACGACCAGAGGCGATCGCGACCATGAAAGAGATTGGGATTGATGTTAGTAATCAAACCTCCGATGCCCTGAAGGACTTTGATCCAAATAATTTTGATGTGGTGATCTCCCTCTGTGGCTGTGGCGTAAACTTGCCGCCTGACTGGGTGACACGAGAAGTCTTTGAAGATTGGCAACTAGATGACCCCGCCGAGCAACCCGAAATCTTCCCTAGAGTCCGAGATGAAATCAAAGAACGTGTAACTCGACTGGTGGCATCGTTGAAGGGAGTAGCAGTATGACATCATTTTACCACCCTCCTAGAATCTTGTTCTTATATGGTTCCTTGAGAGAGCGTTCCTATAGCCGCTTGTTGGCAGAAGAAGCCGCCCGGATTATTCAAGAATTTGGTGCAGAGGTAAAATTTTTCGATCCGCGAGAACTGCCAATTTATGGCAGCGTCCCAGATACCCACCCCAAAGTGCAGGAATTCGGGTATGTTTAGCAATGGAACAAGAAACAACGCTAAGCCTAAAAGCCTTACAGTAAGCCACTTCCAGCCCTCACCTTTGACTCATTTTTAACGAGTTCAACGGCTGTAACCCTTACTCAGACTGAGTTCCAACAAATGAAGATGATATTTCTACAGAATGTGCCTTCCAACTCCTAGCGGATCGCACTCAACTGCTCATTCACTTCATCAACATCAAACCTGTTCGGGTCAAAGTGTCCCCCCACCCACTCCAGCATGTCCTCATGGTCAGGATGATTCGGGTCTTGGATCGCCGCAACAAATTCCGCATACCCCCATACTCCACCACAGTCTTCTGGTGGACAGGCACGCTTACCCGTTAGACAAGTTGGATAATGCTGGTTGACTTCCCGTGGCAATACCTTCTCAACCAGGATTTCGTGGTCCCAGCTATCCCCCATATCGTAGGTGTACAGGAACTTCAACTTCTCCCCTTGCACCACTTGATTGAGCTTGACTTTCGCTTCGTTGCGGACGTTGAATTCATATTCCGGCATGGGTTGCCCATACTCGACCCCCTGGATCGTGAACTGATGCAAATGTGAATCGGTCCAGCCCATTGCCCGTTGAATGACGTGGTGAAGCTGTTGCAATGTTGCTGTATTCAATACCTGTACCCGACGCCAAATCGGTGGTTTAGCGTCTTTGAGCGTAATCTTCAGTTGATACACCGTTCGAGCAGTGGCGGATTGACGAGGTGCCATCGGGGTTAGCAGGGGGGGATGCCAGGAACTACACTTACTTTACTGGTCAAGAGTATGTTGCCTACTATAGACCCTCTTTAATTAGCGTCGATATTTGCTCATCATGTTTTCCATATTGCTACTCTAAGAGGTTGAATCAATTAGCTGAGTGAGAGCTTGTTTAGCGACGATTTCTGCACGAGCAGATGTTACCTTTTGATAACGCAAGGTTGTTTGAATGTGTTCATGTCCCATCAGGGCTCGTAGTTCTTCAATGCCCATCAGCCCCACTCGCTCAGTGGCAAAGGTATGACGCAAATCGTGAATGCGAATGTCACTTAAATGAGGGCAGGGCTGGGTCAAGCGTTTCCAGTCCTTGTAAGACGGTGGCATAACTGAGGCGACTCACGGTACCAGAGTAGGGTTGCTGTGCGGTGAATAAAGCAGGGTGATGGGAATGGCGATAGTAGTGCAGGTAATTTGCTAAGGACTTTGCAGCATCGGGACTATAGAAACACCACCGTTGTTTGTTGCCTTTGCCAATGACCCGGAACTTGCACTGCTCCAGGTCAACTTCTACCAAATCGAGGGCAAGGATTTCAGCAATTCTGGCTCCGCTGCGGTGCAGTAGATGCACCAAGGCATTCATCCGAGCATCAGCACGAACTGCACCATAAAGCTGCTGCAATTGCTTAGGAGTCAGGTAACGGATTATCTCATCCCGATTGTGCTCTCCCTTGCTGCTGTCGGGTTTACGCTGCTTCAGATGGGTCAGAGGATTGGCTTTGAGATAGCCCCGCTCCACCGCAAAGTTAAGCAGGGATTGCACAATTGCTTGATGGCGACGGTGGGTAGTATAAGCCAGATGAGTCAGGCTGTTGAGGTAGTCCTCCAGGGTAGGACGCGTCAACAGTTCAATCGGGGTGCTGCCGTATTGTGCCAGTAAGGGCAACAAGGTGACTTCGTAGGAGTGGCGCGTCTTAACTGCATAGCCGGGACGGTCGAGAAACTCGGTGGTAACTGTTGCTAAAGTCACAATTCGCATGCGGCGTTGCAGCAGAAAAACGTTCTCGGGTGGCAGACAATAGTGTACTACTACTCTATCGTTTTGCTGCACGTTTTCTATGGCACAACAATGGTTAGATTTGGCACCGCAGTCCCAAGAATCCTTGCAGGCGTATGTGCGCCGCTTGCGAACGCAACGCCAGTGGAGTCAGGCGCAACTGAGCCAGGCAGCCGGAGTGCATCGGCAGACGATTGGCAAAATAGAGAGTGGCATGACGCAGCGCCTTAACCAACGTGCCAGAAGTGGGTTGGCATTAGCCTTGTCGATTCCGGTGGAATACCTTGATGCCGTTTGTGGCGGAACCCCGGTTGCACAAGGGGTACAACTCAAAGTCTGCCCTCGCTGCTGGATACCGGGGAATGCTCCCGACGCGATGTGGACGGACCTGCGGAGCCACTACTGTTTTGCCTGTGGCACTGCCCTGTTGAGCCGTTGCCCCCAATGCCAAAAGCCAATTGGCTCTTTGGAGTTTCGTTTTTGTCCCTACTGTGGCACCACCTACAAGTCTCCTGCTGCTCTGGGGAGCAACGATGCCCGTTAATTTCCTCAGCGAAGCCGAACGTAGTCGCCTCAGTCAGTTTCCTGCAGCGATTCCAGAGTCTGATCTGATTCAATACTTTACCCTGACTCAGGCAGACTTGAAACAGATTCAGCGCCTGCGCCGCAGTGAGAATCGTTTGGGTTTTGCTTTACAGCTAGGTACGCTGCGATATCTGGGCTTTTGCCCGAGTGACTTACAGCCAGTTCCCCTGACAGTGGTGGAGCATCTGGCACAGCAGTTGAACCAACAAGCCGAGGATCTCACTCGTTATGCTCAACGGTCTCAAACTCGAACCGAGCATCTCCAGCAGATCCAGGCTTATCTGGGATTTCGTAACCCTGTTACTTGTGATTTCAAACAGTTGGCCTATTGGCTGAGTGAGCGAGCAATGGAACACGATAAGCCCTCGTTGTTGTTTCAACTGGCAGCAGAGAAGTTGCATCGCGATAAGATTGTGCGTCCCGGTGTCACCACACTGGAACGGATGGTTTCAACGGCTCGCCATCAAGCCACACTGAAAACCTATCGCTTGCTCAAACCGCTCCTGACTCGCCAACGGTGCACGTTCCTGGATCAATTGTTGCAACCAGAACCGAGCCTGAAGATGACACGCTTGAATTGGTTGCACCGTCCTGCCACATCCAACTCTCCCGCAGCGATTCTGACAGCAATTGCCAAGATTCGCTATTTGCGAACGCAACAGGTGCAGCAGTGGGACTTGTCCAGTCTCAATCCCAATCGGCTCAAATTTCTGGCACAGATCGCTAAGAAGGCAACCAATCAGCGATTGGAGCGGATGCCCGTCGAACGGCGCTATCCAATTCTGCTCGCGTTTGCGCAACAAATGCTCATCGAGATCACCGATGAATCTATCGATCTGTTCACCCGCTGTTTAGCTGAAACCCATAGCCGTGCTCGACGAGACCTGCAAACCTTTCGTCAACAGCAAGCAGTGGCGATCAATGAAAAGGTGATGCTGTTGCAGCAGATCGGGCAGGTCATTCTTGACCCGGCAGTGGCAGACCCACAAGTGCGTCCAGATATCTTTGCTCAGGTGTCCCGCAAACAACTCCAAAAAGCAGTGTCGGATTGCCCACCCCTGATTCGTCCGGTGCAGGATGAAGCCTATGATTTTCTGGCGCTACGGTACAGTTATCTTCGCACCTTTGCTCCAGCATTTTTTGACACTTTTACCTTTCACTCGAATGTTGAGGCTGACCCGTTGCTCAAAGCCGTCGCGATCTTGCGTCAACTCAATGTTCAAGGCAAACGCCGCGTGCCTCAAGATGCCCCAATAGAATTTATCACCGCGCAATGGCAATCGTTTCTGGTGGATGAAGCCGGACAGATCCAACGGCGTTACTACGAGTTATGTGTGCTGTGGCAACTGCGGAGTGCCTTGAGGTCTGGCAATATCTGGATTGGAGGCAGCCGTCGCTATGCCAATCCGCAAACCTACCTCATCCCCAAACCCCGTTGGTTAGAGATGCGTGGCGAAGTCTGTCAAATGCTGGGAATGCCGGAAGCAGGGGAACAACGGCTCAAAGGACTCACGCTGCAACTTGAGCGCGAACTGGAACAGTTCACTCAAGTGATTCAAGCCAACACGGGTGTGGAAATGGAAAACGAACAATTGATCATTTCTCCCTTGAAGGCAGAAGAAACTCCCGAAACGGTAAAAACCTTGCAGTCTTTAGTCACGAAATGCCTGCCTTTAGTTGATTTGACAGACCTGATGGTTGAGGTGGATGGGTGGACGCGATTTAGCCAGTCGTATGTCCATAGCGATGGGAGTCGCTCTCGGTCTGCTGAAACTCAGGTCTATCTGTATGCTGCCCTGCTGTCACAAGCGTGTAATCTGGGACCGTCGGCAATGGCTCAAGTCGCTGACTTATCCTACGACCGATTGCTCTGGCACACGCACTGGTACTTGGATGAGCATACCTTCACGCCTGCCAATAATACGCTGGTCAACTATCATCACCGCTTGCCGCTGACCCAGGCTTGGGGTGGCGGAATTCTCTCCTCCTCAGATGGGCAACGGTTTCCAGTTGCAGTGAAGAACACACAAGCCACGGCACTGCCTCGCTATTTTGGCTATGGCAAAGGAGTTACCTTCTACACCTGGACATCGGACCAGTTCTCTCAATATGGCAATAAGGTGATTCCCTCTACCACTCGCGATGCCACTTATTTACTGGATGGGATTCTCGATAATGAAACCGAGTTGACAATTTTAGAGCATACGACGGATACAGCTGGATATACTGAAGTCATCTTTGCACTATTCGATCTATTGGGTTTATCGTTTGCACCTCGCATTCGGGATGTGGGAGGACAGCAACTGTATCGCGTCAAACGACAAATGTCGAATGCCACGCTGAAACCTTTGTTCAAACGACGCATTGATCGTCAATTGATTCTTGAGCATTGGGATGAGATGCTACGAGTTGCAGGTTCACTCAAGCAAGGTTGGGTGAC